>JAHFFQ010000175.1:10101-12381 GCA_023247875.1 Candidatus Omnitrophota bacterium
CCATTCTCCGTTTAAGATTAATTTAAAATTACGAATAAATTGGCATAAGTAAATCCTGGATTTTACACACCTAAGAAACATAAAGATCAGGCGCGGACACAACAAATTAAAAACCCTATATCTAATCAAGAATTCCCCCCAGGCGCCATGGGCCTTAAAGCCTCCCTTAAGAAAACCGGTAGCATATCTGGCCTGGCTTTCATAAAAATCGTTTTTGGTGAAATGATGAGCCCATTTATAGTGGTAGACTTTTATTTTGGGATTAAAAATAATTATCCCTCCCGCCTTAGCTAAATAATGATTAAACAAAGTATCTTCATAGACTGACCCTTTTAATTCCTCCGGGAACAAAAACCCCTCTATTTTCGACCTTTTATATGCAATATTGCAAGTCGGGATATTATTAACGCGTCTGGGGCTGCCCAAAGGTAACCAACTGGAAAATTCAATTATATAAGAAGCCTGGGCCAGAGAGGAAGCGGTCGGATTAACTACGCTTCCGCCTACTGCTGAAGCAGCAGGAAAACAGTTGAATGTTTCAACTAAATCCTGAAGCCAGCTTCTTTCAACCATACAGTCATCGTCTAAAGAAACAATTAACCCGCCGGAAGCCCGGCTAAATCCGATATTCCTTGATGCCGCACTTCCCTTGTTCCGTTCGCTTCGCAGGTATTTTATCTGGCCATTATTCAGATCATAGTTATTGGACAAAAACTTCCCCGTACCATCAGAAGAGCCGTCATCAATAATAATTATTTCAAATCTTTCCTGCGGGTAATCCAGGCCAAGCAGGCTTTTTAAACAACAGGACAATAAAATCTTTCTGTTAAATGTCGGAATGACTACCGTGGCAAAAGGCAGTTCTTTGTTTGAATTTAGAACCATAATTTTTATTATCGGCCTTTAAAAGTACTTTAAGTTAAGCTTTCAGTCCGTCCGAATACCGTAGTCATTAAATCTCCGGAGCCGCACCAACAACACCTTAAACATAAAGGCAGTAAATTCTTTCTTAAATAACCCCTGAACCTATTCGCCTGGCGATTATTGTACAAATTCACCAGGGAAGATTCTTTAATATTCCCGACTGCAAAGTAATTATCCTTGCACACAGATACCTCCCCATAAGGGTCTATTTTTACGCCATACCATGGATAATAACATTTATCGCTAAATACGCAGCACTCAGTATCGGAATAGTACTTTGCGACCTGCTCTTTTGACAACTCCTGCGTAAAATAAATATTTATTCCTGTTTTCTGCCCATGAATTCTGGCAATTTGATCGGATAAGCGACGGGTGTCTAAGCGGTGTAAGTCATTAATATCAGTACTCCTGGAATCTCCCAAATCGATGCCAAACTCTTTTTTCATAATAGTTTTCTGCTGCGCAAATCTTCTCGGGCTGATAAACGACAAGTGCCCAAAACACAGATCTATGCCCAATTCTTCTGCTATCCTTACAATATCATGCAAGTACTCTGAATTTACGGAACTTATGGTACACATAAGCAGGATCTTAAACTTGGCATGCTCCCTAAGATACCGTAAGGCTTCTATTGTTCCAAAAAAAGCTCCCGGGGTTTGCCTTATCTTGTCATGAATGTGCTCTGGCCCGTCCAAAGATACCTGAAATATATCCGGATTAATGCTTATTAACCTCTCCTTTGGCCTGTGCAGGATTCCGACCGCATTCGTTAATATCTTATACTTTAATCCACGGTATTCCAGGTGCTTCAGGATATCAAATATATCCTGCCGCAGGAAAGGCTCCCCCCCGGAAACCGATATATAAGGCCGCGGCCTATAACCGCTTAATTCATCGATGACTTTCTTAATTTCCTCCAAATTCAACTCTTTCTTTCCGGCTTTGGGGATACGCAAGAAAGACGGGCACATGATACAGTTTAAATTACATTGATGAGTCAATTCCAACCGTATATAATTCGGATAAATCATCCTTTTCAATAAGGTGTTTTTAAAGAAATTTATTGGTGGCAGATGTTTTATGCCAAATGCAAAGAATATTAATTTCGCTAAATTTTGGTTAAAAAATTTTTTGTATAACATGGCTAGCTGCTTACTGTCGCACGAACCTCTCTAAAATTATACCGTCTTTTTCTTTAACTTCCTCACGGTTATACTCACTAAGCAGGTGCTTTCTCATCCTTTTATGATCATCGCTTACAGGATGCAATCCGTCTCTATCCCAAAAAGAAGTAACTAACCAAATTCGCTTAATGCTCTTATTGATTACCGGATCCTCCATTATGGCCGGATAATA
>JAHFFQ010000146.1 GCA_023247875.1 Candidatus Omnitrophota bacterium
GATACTCTTTGTTTATGCGCGGGATAAAGGATATCTCAATAAGATTCTGGCCGAATGCCCGGTAAGCCCTGCGGGTGATACCTCTTGCCGCCGCGTAGTTCCCGTCCTCTACCACGGCCTTCTTGATATTGGCGCAGGCAATGAGGCGATGCCTCCCATCAAATAAATAAATAAGATCCCCCAGCCTCCTGCCCATAAAAAGGCTGAAGTTTAAGGGCAGAAAAGAAGTAAAAAAACTTACCGCCTTAAAGAGAATACAGCTTAAGTAATCTGCGCTCAAATTCTGTTTCATTTTTGATGATATTCAGTTTTATATCCAAAGCAAAAACCGGCAAACCGGCGTTTTCTAGCCGGGCTATTTTTACCGCATCCTTCTGCGTGGTGATAATAACCTCCAGCTTATTTTTCACCGCCTCCCCGGCGATCCCGTCGATCTCGCTTTGCGTGTAATCATGATGATCGCCAAACCTGATAGGCAGCCCGATGTTTATGCCCAATGAGCAGAGGCAATCCTCAAACCCCTGCGGGTTGCCGATACCCGAAAATACTGCCGCATGCCTGCCCCGGAAAGAACTTAAACTCAAGACCTCATCCGGATTATGCGTGTTGCTGAAAGAAACCGGCTCATGACTTGACTCTACGATCAGGGCCCGGGGGTTTATCTTCTTTAATTTTTCAATCAGGCCGCTTATGTCCTGATCGGAAGCAACCTGGGTAAGCATAAGGATATCGGCGCGTTTTAAGGCGCCTAACGGCTCGCGCAGGAAACCCGCCGGCAGCATCCGGTAATTACCGAAAGGATTAGCTGCGTCTATCGTCACGATCTCAAGATCCTTGAATATCCGCCACTGTTGCATCCCGTCATCCAGTATCAGCGTATCAACGCCGAAATCCCTGATCGCCCTGGTCCCTGCTTGGGCCCTGTTTTTATTAACGATCACATGGAGCTGCGGAAACTCTTTCTGCAGCATAGCCGGCTCATCCCCCATTCCTGCAAGCCCGGCCCTGGCAGCATCCCTTTTATAGCCCCGGCTTAACACCGCTATTTTCTTGCCCGAGGAACCGAGTTTAGCGCAAAGATACTCCACCAAAGTGGTCTTACCTGTGCCGCCGAGGGTAATATTGCCCACGCTGATCACCCTGGCATTCAGCCGCACCGGCCTTAACCTGTAAATAAAAGCCAAAATGATTACTGCCAGGCCGTAAACCAGGGAAAGCCCGGATAAAACCGCCCTTAAAAAAGCAGGCAACAACCCTTTTATCCTGCCGGTGACCAGGTTATAAAGATACTCTTTTAGCGAGGACATAGTACCCCCTTAAATTACCTTAAGCAGCATTAAAGCCCCGATAAGGATAAACAGGGAAGCGCCGATATAGCGGATCAACTCAGGTCTTATGAATTTAGCCATTATTACCCCCAGGAAGACCGAGATCACCGTAACGATGATATAGGCGCTTACCGAGCCCAGCCACACTGAAACCGGCTTGCCGCTTTTGGCTGCCATGCCGATACCTACCAGCTGGGTCTTATCTGCCAGTTCCGCGAAAAATACCGCCCCAAAGGTAGCCAGAAAGACCTTCCAATCCATCTCTTTTCTCCTCTCCGTGATAAGAATTCTTGACTAAATATGATACCACACTAGCTGCTACCAGGCAAATGATTTTAGGGGTAAAAACTTAAGGATTGCAATAAGATAGGTAATTAAAGCTGGGGCAAGCTGCAGCTAAAGATAAAGGTTAATCCGGAGAGGTGAAGGAAAGGTTGCGCTCAATGAAAGCGATCAGCTTCTGCTGATCCAGAGCGGAAATATTGTGGAACTCCACCCCTATCCCCGGATACTCATGCGGCTGCACTTCTTTGTCGGGTACCCAGACCACCTTTGCCTCAAGGTCAAGCTCCTCTTGTTTTGGCGCAAGCTTCATCTTAAGTATCACTTCATCGCCAAGCTTGAATTTATCGCAGCCGAATATGAATGCCCCCACCGCGCTTAAATTAAGTATATCCAGTTTAAGGCAATGCGGCGATTTCTCGTGCTTGGACTTTAATTCTACTTTTAGGTCAATAGGCAGGCGCTTAAACCTGCGGCGCAGCTGCATCTTTTTAATATTCTCAATGGCCTTATCCTCTTTGAAGCTGTTCAGAGCCAGATCCTCCGAGGCGTAGAATTCTATTGTCCTGTCCATCCCGGAAACCGCGAAAATCCCCCTGAGGTGGCTGGGGCAATTGGCGAATTTCATCCTTCCGTCGTTATTAATCGCCTCTTTATAAGCAATGGCGACAACCGAAATGCCCATATAATCAATGCCTTCAACATCCTCAAGGTTGCAGAGAATATCAAGATACCCGTCACGCAGGCACTGGCCGACTACCTCAACCAGGTTAGCCGAATCCACATCAATGCGGCCTGCTAAATCCAATATGACGACATTATGTTTTTGCCTGATCCTTAACTCTAACATGATATTTTGAATTCAATTTGAGGGGAACCTTTAATAGTATTGTGCACCGGGCAATTCTTGATGAATTCAAGCAAGGCCTTTTGCCTGCGCTCATCCAGTTGGCAGGCCTTTAAATCTATGGTAACAAATACCTGCCTGAAAGAAATGGGTGGCTCCTTAGAAAGCTCAGCGGAAACCTTTACCTTGAAATTAGTCAAATCCAGCTTTGAGCCCTCGGCGTACTTGCGTATATATACCCCGGTGCAGCTGCCTAATCCCGCCAGGAAGGCATCCAACGGAGTGAGCCCTTTACCCTTGGCATCAATGACAAATTCGCTCTCCCCTGCCTTGGCGGTAAAACTAAGATCCAGATTATGCGTTATCTCTACCTGGTACATAACCTCTCCTTTTGCGGCATAATAACATAAGTATCCGGAAACTACAAGGCTCTCCGGGAAATTTAATAAGCCCGGCTGCCGGGCTGCCTCTGCCAAAAAGAAAAAAGCGCCCTGCACTCCTTTGCCAATACCCCGGGCAGGATTTTAACCCCGCTATTTGCCAATCGTTTCATTCTCAAGTTAGAAATGGATAGCTCGTTAAAACCAAAATCCCCGGCGACCTTGATCCCGCAGCCGAAAACAATTCGCCTGATCCCCGCCCAATGACAGGCGGAAAAGCACATCGGGCATGGCTCGCAAGTGGAATATATGATACAGCCGGATAAATCAATGGTTTTTAGTTTTTTGCAGGCTCGGCGGATTGCGTCAA
>JAHFFQ010000147.1 GCA_023247875.1 Candidatus Omnitrophota bacterium
TGGTATGAAGAAGTTACTAGTGGCATTGTTAGCCCTGATCCTTATGGCCCCGGCAATAGCTATGGCCGAAGATAAGGCGGCTAACACAGCCAAGGAGTTTGTGGTTTTCCTGGATAAAAATTCCCGGGAGAATCATTTCATTCCTTCCGGCTGGATGGGTGATTACGGCGATATCAAGATGAATGACCAGTCGGCGGATAGCCCGCATAGCGGCACAAGCAGCATACAGTTCATCTATAGCGCCAAGAAAGCACAGAACCAGGGCTGGGCAGGTGTCTACTGGCAGAACCCGGCGAACAACTGGGGGAATAAAAAAGGCGGTTTTGACCTGACCGGGATGACTAAACTTACCTTTTGGGCAAAAGGCGCAAAAGGCGGGGAAGTTCTCCAGAAGGTAATGGTCGGAGGTATCAAGGGGACCTATCCGGACACAGTATCGGTGGAAATGGGCCCGATAGAATTAACCAATAACTGGAAGCAGTATACCGTTAATTTGGTGGGTAAAGACCTCTCCTATGTTAACGGCGGGTTCGGCTGGACCACGACCGCGGATTTAAATCCGGATGGAGCCACATTCTATATCGATGATATAAAATTTGAGGCTGATCCGACTCTAAAGCCGCAAGGACGCCTGCAGCAGGCTATGCCGTTTTATGTTTATGCCGACAGGTCATCCATAGCCAATCATTTTATTCCATCAGGCTGGATGGGTGATTACGGTGACATAAAATATGAAGGCTCATCAAAAGAGGACGCGTATTTAGGGGATACCTGCATTAAGATAATCTACAACGGCAAGGCAGCTCAAGGCGCGCGCTGGGCAGGGATCTTCTGGCAGAACCCGGCGAACAACTGGGGTAGTGTTGATGCGGGCTTTGACCTTTCTAAGGCCACCAAGCTTACCTTCTGGGCGCGCGGTGCCAAAGGAGGGGAGCGTATTGAAGAGTTCAAGGTCGGCGGAATTATGGGAGAGTTTTCGGATTCAGACAGCGCCAGTATCGGCCCGGTCATCCTGAACAAGGAATGGACGCAGTATACCATTGACCTAAAGGGCAAGGATATGTCATACATCATCGGCGGATTTGTCTGGGCAGCTAACGTGGATAATAATCCCGAAGGCGCTACCTTCTATCTGGATGAGATCAAATACGAATAAGAAAAACAGGGTTAAGGCTGCAGGTTACAGGCATTTTTTGCTTGTAGCCTGCAGTTTTTTGTTTTTATTTATTTTATCCGCCTGTCAGCCGAAGCCCGGGGCTTATATCCAGAAACTTAAAAATCAGAATTATCGGCTTATAGTCAACGGCTCAACATATATTGTCAAAGGGGCCTGTTATAATCCCATTCCCATCGGGGCTAATCACGAATATAGCTGGTGGTCAGACCCCAACAAGCCGTGGATCGCCGACGGCAAGCTTATGAAAGAGATGGGGATCAATACTGTCCGTATCTATCAGCCCCCTGATAATCCGGAGGCGGGAAAACAGGTGATCCGGGACCTGTATAAATTATACGGTATCCGCACTCTTATGGGCGATTGGCTGGGGTTCTGGGAATATCCCTGTCCTTTTTATGGGGACAAAAAATTCCAGGACAAGGTAAAGCAGCAGGTTATAGAGATGGTCAATCACTATAAGGATGAGCCGGGGATACTGGGCTGGATCCTGGGCAATGAAAATAATTATTCATGCCTGGGCCATGTCAATCCTTGGCCAAGCGATGAGATCGACAAGGAGCCTGACCCGCAGAAGCAGAAGGCTCTGCGCGCCCGGATTTATTACTCTTTTGTTAATGATCTATCCAGGGAAATACATAAGATAGACCCGTTGCATCCGGTAGGCCTGGGTAACGGTGAATTGGTAGGTCTTGATTCCGCCGATAAATATTGCCGGGATGTAGATTTTGTCGCCTGTATCATTTATCGCGGCAGGACATTCGGGAATCTTTTCAAATCCATAAGAGCGACATTTGACAAACCTGTCCTCCTGGCTGAATTCGGCGCGGATTGCTATGACGCTTATTTAAAAAAGGAGGACCAGGATATGCAGGCCTTTTTCCTGCAATCGCAGTGGGCCCAGATATATGAAAACCTGGCTAACAATAAAAAGGGCGCGGGTAATTGCATAGGAGGAACGCTTTTTGAGTGGACGGATGAGTGGTGGAAATATAACCCCGATAACCCGCAAGAGTGGAACGTGCACAACACCGAAAGCGGCTGGTCTAACGGCAGCTATTATTTTGATATCCGCGCCGAAGGCAATAAGAACATGAATGAGGAATGGTTCGGTATTGTCGCTTTAAACCCGCAGCTGGAGAACGGTATAAACAAGCGCCTGCCGCGCAAGGCATATTACGTGATCAGGGAATTCTGGAAACATCCGGTTTTGATGAAAGCGCCGCCTAAGAAAGCATCTAAAGGAGGTTAAATCGATGTCACTTGTTTACAGGGTCACGGTATTTCTCGTGGGTGTATTTTTGTGGAGTTCCGCTTTTTGCCAGGCGCCTGCTGAAAAATCATCCGCCGGAACTTCCTGCTCCCCGGCCCTTGAAGAGCTGAAGGTAAAATATCTTAAGGATAACCAGTATGCCGCCTTTATGGATTTTCTCAACAAGCCCAAAGGCAAAGAGAAGTTTACCCGGGCAAGCCTTAATTATTATAAGGCGCTTACCCGTTACCAGCAGCTTAAATATCTTGAAGATAAACAATCCTGGGATGAATATTTTGCTGAAGGCAATACTTACCGCGACCAGATAGTGGATAACGCCAGCAAGGTTATTGAGAAGAGCCAGGCCGGAGATTGCCTAAAGCCTAAGGCCAGGCTCCTGCTTTGGCAGTTTCATCACGGGCAGCAGGATGCTTTTGCCGAAGCTGCGTTAGATGATCTGGTAGCGGATACAAATGCCTACAGCCAGCAGCAGGCCCAGGACGCGCAGCTGATCAAGGATATTGCCGACACCCTTTCCAGCGAAGGAGAAAAGACACGGGCCCGCCAGCTTTATAAACTTTATGTAGATAAGCTTGTTTCGGGAAAAATGTCGGATAGCCAGCTTAAGGCAGCGGCGGAGGGTTTTTATAAGGAGGGTAATTTAGAGCTGGCGCAAACACTTTATGATATTTATATAGAAAGGATATCCAAGGTTCTTAGCACCGATAAGCTTATTCCGGAATTATTCCAGATCGCCGGCCTCTTTGTATATA
>JAHFFQ010000148.1 GCA_023247875.1 Candidatus Omnitrophota bacterium
GAAATTCTCCGCAAAAGAAAAAGAGATCTTAAGGCCGGTTAATGACTTTGCCAGGTCAAGAAAGGTGAAATTATACCTGGTGGGCGGAGCCTTGCGCGACCTGCTCCTGAAACGCAGGAAAGATAACCCGGATTTTGATTTCTGCCTGAAGGCTGGAGCTTTAAGTTTCGGCCGCAAATTAGCCACCCACTTAAAAGCCGCTTTCGTGCTCTTAGATGAGGATCATGGCGCCTGCCGTTTGGTAAAAAAAGCAGATGGTAAAATCTATACCTTTGATTTTACGGATTTCCGCGGCCCCACCCTGGAGAATGACCTCCTCCACCGTGATTTTAGCATAAACTCCCTGGCCCTTGACCTAAAGGATGTTTTCTCGGATAAAGACCTGAGCAAGGCGGTCATTGACCCATATTCCGGCAGGGAGGACATTGTTCGTAAAATAATCAGGGTCACGCATATAAACTCTTTCAAGGATGATCCTTTAAGGATCATGCGCGCCTTTAGTTTCAGCTGCATGTTGGGTTTTTCCGTTGATAAGGAAACGCTGCGGCTTGCCAAGAAAAATAAAGAAAAGATCAGCGCGGTCTCCAGCGAACGCCTGCGCGATGAATTGTTCAAGATATTTGAGAGCGCTCAAACCCACGCTGCCCTGGTAACCCTGGATAAGCTTAAGATCCTCGAAATTATTTTCCCCGAGATAAAACCGATGCGCAATATCGGCCAGGGGCCGTATCACCACCTGGATGTCTGGCAGCATACCCTGGAAACATTGAACCAGTTTGAATTATTACTAGCTCAAGTCAGGAAGGAGGCGCGGATAAAGCAGTATCTTGATGAAGAGCTTTCCGGCCTGCGCAGGAGAATGAGCCTGCTTAAATTTGCCTGTATTTTGCATGATATGGGAAAGCCCGGGGCTTTGCGCCGGGAAAAAAAGAAAATTATCTTTCACGGGCATGAGCGCCTGGGTCTAGGCCTGACCCGGCAAATCTGCCGCAGGTTGAAATTATCCAATGAAGAAAGCCGCTCTTTAGAGAGGATCGTGCTCTGCCACCTGCGCCCCGGTTACCTGGCGGATAGCGAGCATCCTACTCCCCGGGCGGTCTTCCGTTATTTCCGCGATACAGGGACTGATGCCCTGTCCGTACTTCTATTATCCCTCTCCGACCAGCGGGCTACCAAAGGCCCCTTGACCACAGCCCTTTCGCGCACGCGGCATGAGAAAATAGTCAAAACCCTGATCCGCAGGTTACTTAGCAAAGAAAAAGAAAAGAAAAAGGCGCGGCTGTTAAACGGCCATGATATTATGCGCAGGTTCAAATTGCCTGCCTCTAAATTGATCGGCAAGGTACTTAGTGAATTGGAGGAGGCCCAGGCCATCGGCAGGATAAAGAGCAAGGGAGATGCCTTTAAACTGGCGGCTAAGGTAATCAAGCTTAAAAGATGAGAAAGTTTATTATAATTGCGCTTATCCTGCTGGCCATTCTTTCTGCGGGCATAGTTTACCTTAACAAGGTAGTCCTGCCTGTAAAGGTAAAATCAATGCTCGTCAATGCCATAGAAAAACAGACGGGCAAGAAGGTGATCTTAAAATCCCTGGGGTTTAATCTATTCCGGGGTTTTGTGCTGCGCGACCTGGTCATTCTGGACAACCAGCAGGTGATCTTAAGCGCCAGGCAAACAAACTGCGTGGTTTTCTTCTGGCCGATCTTCAGGAAGCAGATAATCATCCCCAGCATAAATATCCGGTCTCCGTACATATTCTTAGAGCGCAGGAAGGATAATACCTTTAACCTTCAGGAGCTATTCAGTGCGCCTCCACCCGCGGCAAATGAACCCGGGCCAAAGGGAAGTGAGCTAAAAAAGGGCGCGCCAAAGAAAGCCGGTTTTAATCTGTCCGTTTATAAAATAAGCATCTCCTCCGGCAATATGCTCTTTCAGGATGATACACTTCCGGCCCAATTCAGCAAGGAGATAAATAATATCCAGTTGAACCTGCGGTTGAAGCTGCCTTTAGCCCTGGGATTCAGTTTCAGGGGGGAGATACCGGCTGAGCCGGTGATCGCAATAAGCGCAAAAGGGGAGTATAAGATCTTAAGCCGGCAGTTGACCGCTAATCTTTCGGTTAAGAACTTAGCACCTAGGCAGTTTCAGCCATATTACGAAGGCGCGGGACTGAATTTAATTTCAGGGATAGTGGACCTGCACGCGCAGATCGATCTTAAAGAGCAGCTCCTGCACGCGCAGATAGACGGGCGGGGGGATAACCTGGTCCTGGCAAAAGATAAGCTGAGGATAAAATTAAACCCCATCCTGCAAACCAGGATCGATTATGACCGGCAAGCTAAAAAGCTTATCTTTGACGGCTACTGCGACATCGAGCATGCCGGGATAGCGGGGCTTGAGTTCTTAGGGGAGGTAAAAGAGCTTCGCGGCAAGGTTGTTTTTAACCAGGATTCTTTGTCCGCCCAGAGCCTTAAGGCGGATCTGCTGGGAATGCCCTTTGAGCTTAATTTAACGGTCAAGGATTTCAAGACGCCAGCGATCAATATAATCACTGACTTGAATTTAAGCTTTTTGCTGGCCATCGCCAAAGAAAAATTTAATTTTGCTTATGTAAATTCGGCGCAGGGTAAAGCGGCCCTGGCTGTAAAGGTTTTTCCGGAGGGAAAGACATCCTGGCAGGTACAGGGGAGCGCGGATATTACCGGAGGGGCTTTAATATTAGGTAACCAGGATATTTCCGTGGAAAATATTTCCGGAAACGTAGTATTCAGCAAGCAGGGGGTCAGCTGGTCGGAGGCGAAATTCAGATACCAGGGGGTGGATTATCAGGCAAGCGGCAGGCTCTCTGATTTTTCCGCGCCCAACATAGAGCTGAAATTGTTCGCCAAAGAGCTGTCATTAGCCGCTAATTTTGCTGTCGCGGGCAAAAAGATAAAAGTAGGGGCGGTTAAAGGCAAATACCTTGATTCCGAGTTTTCAGCCAGCGGTAGCATTGATAACTCCGACAGCTCAAGGCCCCAGATGGATCTGATCGGGACAATCGGCATTAGCCTGGGAGACCTGGCTAAAATACTGGATAAACAATATCCGGCGATAAAGCTTATGCGCCCTGCCGGGCGGATGGAGGCGCAATTCAGCATAGCCGGTAATGCCCATGATTTAAAAAGCTGTTTTATCCAGG
>JAHFFQ010000027.1 GCA_023247875.1 Candidatus Omnitrophota bacterium
GCATGGGCAAGGCGATCATGGATTACAAGATGCTTGCCGACGGGGATAAAATAGCGGTTGCCGTATCCGGGGGCAAGGACAGCCTGACCTTATTGCGCCTCTTGCTTGATCGCAAGGCGTTTGTGCCCATTAAGTATGATGTGATTGCCCTACACATCGATATGGGCTATCCCAAATCCATCTCCGGAAAGCTTGAGAAATATTTCAAGAAGCTAAAAGTTAAATACCGGATTATCAAATCCGATATCCTCAAAAAAACAGATAAAGATAAGATCAATTGCTTCTGGTGCTCCTGGAACAGGAGAAAAGAATTGTTCATTGCCGCTAATTCGCTCGGCTGCACCAAGATCGCCCTGGGCCATCACATGGATGACATTATCGAGACAACCCTCTTAAACCTGTTTTTCCAGGGTGAGATCTCCAGCATGGCGCCGAAGCAGGAGTTGTTCAAGGGCAAGATCACCCTTATCCGGCCGCTGGCATACGTGGAGGAGCGCCTGATAATCCGCTTTGCCAGGGAAGCAAAATTAGGGCATGATACCTGCGTATGTCCGCACTCCGTTACCTCCAACCGCACGAGGGTTGGCCGCATCATCGGTGAGCTGGAAAAGGCCTGCCCGGATGTAAAAAAGAATATCTTCCGTTCCCTTAAAAGGGTCAAGCAGGATTATTTACTTTAATTAACACCCTCCCGGTGGTATAATATTTATATGAATATTTTGCTCGCGATACTATTTTTAGCATTGACAGCGTTTATCCTTTTTGTGGTCCTCAAGATCTCCTCGCAGGTCAACGAGCGGCTGAACCAGATGAGCCAATCTATTCAGGAGGCCAATAAGATCATCGGCCAGAACCTGGGAAGCGCTACCTCCGCGTTCGGCAATGTAAGGGAGCAGCTGGGTAAACTAGAGGAGACCAATAAGCAGATCATCTCCATAAGCAAGGATATCACCAGCCTCCAGGAGCTCCTGCGCGCCCCGAAATTCCGCGGGGCAATGGGGGAGACCTTACTGGAGAATCTGCTCTCCCAGGTTTTACCTAAGGAGCACTACCAGGCGCAATACCGTTTTAAAAGCGCAGATAGCGTGGATGCGGTTATCCGCCTGGGGGAGCGCCTGGTCCCGGTTGACGCGAAATTCAGTTTGGAGAACTTCCAGAAGATGACAGAGGCCGGGGATGAGCCGGAAAAAGAATCTTTCCGCAAGAAATTCATCCAGGATATAAAAAACCGCATCAATGAGATCGCCGCAAAATACATTTTGCCGGCGGAGAATACCTATGATTTCGCCCTGATGTATATCCCGGCGGAGAATGTATATTACGAGGTGATCATTAAAGAAGATATTTTTTCTTACAGTATGTCTAAAAAGGTCATCCCGGTTTCCCCGAATACTTTTTACGCCTATCTGCAGGTGATCTGCCTTGGCCTGCGGGGATTGAAAGTCGAGGAGAACGCCAAGATGATCTTAAAAAGCCTGGGCGGGCTTTCCGTTGAGACGGATAAGCTCAAGGAAGATTTTAATATCCTGGGAAACCACCTGCTTAACGCCAATACCAAGTATAGCGATGCGCAGAAGCGTTTGGATAAGGTAAGCGGCCGCATTGCGGATATCCAGGATACCAAACAGCTCGAATCTAAATAAAACCAGCTAATGATCTTTAATGTCCGAGTCATTGCGCGCTCAAGCCGTAACCGTATCCAGAGGGAAGGAAATGATCTAAAGGCGCACCTTACCAGGCCGGCCCAGCAAGGCATGGCTAATGAGCAGCTCATTGATCTGTTAAGCGGCTATTTTAAGCTGAAAAAATATCAAATAAGGATAAAGAGCGGAAAGAACTCGCGCGACAAACTGGTGGAGATAGATGCGGATTTATAACCCCCTGGAAAAGTTCGGCTTGAAGGATACAGTTGCGGCTTTCAGCGCTCGCCTCGACGGGAATATGTCTTTATCTTACGGGGATACCCGGGATTCCCTGGAAAACCGTAAAGCGTTCCTTTCTGCCATAGGCATTGATTATCGTTGGCTGGCCTGCGCCAAGCAGGTGCATGGAAAGAACATTGAATATATAACCGAAGAACAGAAAGGCAGCGGGGCGCTGGATTATGACAGCTCTATTAGCGACACCGACGGATTTATCACCGATAAGAAAAATATCCCGCTAGCCGTATTGACCGCGGATTGCCTGTCGATTTTTGTTTATGACCCTGCCAGGCCTGCGATCGCTATCCTGCATGCCGGCTGGCGCGGAACCGAGAAGAATGTTGCCGGGGAAGGGGTCAGAAAGATGGGGGAGAGATTCAGCAGTAAGCCGAAAGAGCTTTTAGTTGGGTTTGGCCCCTCTATCCGTTCCTGTTGTTTTGAGGTGGAGAAGGATTTTAAAAGCAATTTCCCCTTTGGCCTGGTTGAGAGGGGCGGCCGTATTTTTATGGATATTGCTTTGATAAACCGGGAACAACTGAAAACCAGCGGGGTCAAAGCAGAAAACATACTTGATCCTGAATTATGCACTTTTTCCCAAAACAAGGATTTCTTCTCTTTCCGTAAAGAAGCCGAATCAGCCGGCAGGATGATATCCGTAATAATGCTGAAATGAGCATCTTAAGTTTTGGTTTAGCGAAATCCTGTCGAGTTCTACCAGGCAGGATGAGCACCTTAAGAACCTATGGGTATGGAGGTTACGAGACAGGATGATCCCCAGATATAGATTGGAATTTATTTTGCATTCTAAAAACAGCTCTCCGAAAGTGATCAAAAGCTCCCTTGAGGAGTTTGGAAACGATTTAACAGTCCATCCATCCCAGAAAGAGGCGGGGAGCTGTGATTATAAGGTAAACATGACCACCGAGGACCCGACTTTGGTTTTTGACCTCTGCTCACAGATGGGCAGGATCAGGTCGATCAAGGTCCATGAAGGTTAAGGGGAATTGTGGTATAATTATGCAAAGAGGGGGTTAAATTAAGAGATGCATATAATTATATTTGTTACCGCGGGCAACAAGAGAGAGGCGCAGAAGGTTGCTTCAGGGTTGATCAGGAGAAAGTTAGCTGCCTGCGTCAACATCGTGGATAAGGTTGATTCCATATTTTCCTGGAAAGGCAAGGTTCAGAAGTCCAAAGAGTCCTTACTTATTATCAAATCAACAAGGCTGAGATTCCCGCAGATCGCTAAGGCGGTCAAGTCCCTGCACAGTTACGATGTCCCGGAGATAATCGCCATTCCGGTAATTGCGGGGTATAAGCCATATTTAAGGTGGATAGATGAATCTGTCAGGTAGCCCATTTGATTTTCTCATTGCTTTTGCCGGCGGGATCCTGGCAAGCCTGACCCCCTGCGTTTACCCGCTTATTCCGGTCAGCGCCGGTTACATCGTCGGTCATTCACATGGCCACAGAAGCAGGGCTTTGTTCTTGAGCTTATTTTACGTTACCGGCATGGCGATAGCTTATTCGACGCTGGGCATCCTGGCGGTATTAACCGGCAGCATCTTCGGGAAATTCAGCGCCAGCCCCATAGTCAATCTTGCCAGCGGGATAATCATCTTTATTGCCGGGCTTGCCATGCTTGATCTATTCAGGCTGGATTACGCCATAAAGTTTAAATTGCCGTCAGGCCATCATAGAACCTATATTTGGGCTTTATTCCTGGGGCTTGTGTCGGCTTTGATGATCTCTCCGTGCTTGATGCCTATACTAGGGGCAATACTGGCATATTTAGCTACCAAGGATAATATATTCTACGGCGGTTTTCTGCTCCTTTGTTTTTCTTACGGTATGGGGCTTATCTTTATCCTCATAGGCACCTTTGGTTCTAGGTTAGTCCATTTGCCTAAAAGCGGCATGTGGATGCTTGTAATAAAGAAGATCAGCGCGGTGATCATGTTGTTGGCCGGCTTTTATTTTATTTTTACTGCTATAAGGAGATTTTAATGCTTAATCTTAAAAGAGGGGCGGTGTTTTTATCGGCGATTTTGATCTTTTTGATTTTAGCTGCTCCGGCAGCCGCGGAGAATATCATATTGAATGACCTAAGCGCCAAAGCAGTGGATATCTCCGGCTATAAAGGCAGGCCTGTGCTCCTTTTTTTCTGGACTACCTGGTGCCCTTATTGCCGTACGGAGATAAAGATGTTAGACCGGATGGCCCCCCAGATGCAAAAAGATGGGATAGAGGCCTTTGCCGTGAATGTCGGAGAGCCGGTTAATAAAGTACTCAAGTTTGTCGGGAACAATATGCTGACTTTGCGGGTGCTTTTGGACAGGGATGGGATAGCCTCGGACAATTATGATGTTATCGGCGTGCCGACTTATATTATCCTGGATAAGACAGGGAAGGTGGTTTCGCGCGAGAATACTTTTCCCAATGATTATAAAAAACTGCTGAAAGAATAAAATGGAAAAATTCCATGACCTGGTCGAAGAGATATGCGGCAAGGACAAAAGGTATAAGCCGGATGCTTATGAATTCCTGCTGCGCGGCCTTACTTTCACGCAGGGTAAACTTAAAAGAAAATCGCATGTTTCAGGCTCGGAGTTGGCGCACGGATTGCGGGATTACGCCATTGACCAGTATGGCGCCCTGGCAGCCAGGGTTTTGTCGCACTGGGGAATAAACAATACGCGGGATTTCGGCAATATCGTTTTTAATATGATCGAGCATAAGCTTTTATCCAAAAATGAGAAGGATTCTTTGGCTGATTTTAACGCGGTCTATGATTTTGATGAGGCCTTTGCCAATGTCTTGACCGACACCGTCAGCGAAGGGTTCCGGCTAAAGAAATGATCAATAAAGATATAAAGGCGCTTATAGAATCCAGGGAGTTCATCAGCGTTGCCACCAGCGACCTGGAGGCAAGGCCTAATGCCGCCCCTAAATTTTTATTGAAGGTAGAAGACGATCATATTTATCTGGTGGATTATATCATCGGCAGGACCTTTCGTAACCTCCAGGTTAACCCGCGGGTTTCGCTCTCCTTCCTTGACTCCAGCAGCCTGATGGGTTATCAGATAAATGGGAGAGTGGAGATAATTGACAGCGGCAAGGAGTACGCGACAGTGCTTAAGGAGTTACAGGGCAAACAGATCGATCTCTCCATAAAAAGGGTTATTGAAGGGGTGACTAAAGGCCAGGCGCACAAGGCCTATGAAATGGCTATTCCTGAACAATTTGTGATCTTAAAGGTAGAAGTTGATGAGATAGTCCAGATGCAGCCCAGCGGGACTTTAAAAAGGGAGAAGGTATGAAGGAGCTTAAAGGCCTGGCAACCGGGGTCGGCAGCCTCCCCTTTGTTGAGGCTCAAAAGGCAGTGGATTTGGTCTTGCGCTGCGTGCCGGAAGCGCCTTTTTGGCCCCAGCTTCCCAAGCGTGATGCGCGGGAGGGGATGATCGCGCAATTCAGCGAAAATCTACCCGGGCTTAAAATTGATTCCGGAACCTTGCGTTTTATCCCCCAGGATAAAGAAAAGGAGCTGGAATTATTCTACGAAAAATTTATCGATCAGGATTTGCCTTATTTCAAGATAAGCCAGGATTATGCCCAGGGCCTGTATGCTTTTTACCAGCGCCTTAAAACCGCGGATCTATCTAAGGTGGAATTTATCAAATGCCAGGTTACCGGGCCTTTTACATTTTGCGCCGGGATAAACGATTCAGGCGGTAATTCCATCCTGCACGATAAAGTATTGATGCAGGCAATGGCCAAGGGCTTAAGCATGAAGGCGCTCTGGCAGTTGGAGTTGTTTAAGGAGTTTGGCAAAAAGATAATCATGTTTTTCGATGAGCCATATTTGGCCGCTGTCGGATCTGCCTATACCCCGGTTAACCGTAATGAGGTAATCGATGTTTTTTCCGAGCTTACAGCCAGCCTTAAAGAGCGGGATGCCTTAGTCGGCATACATTGTTGCGGCAATACGGACTGGTCCATGCTTACGGATGCAAACGGGGTTGATATCATTAACTTTGATGCTTTTGATTTCCAGGAGAGGTTCCTGCTTTATCCGGATAATATCAAGAGTTTTCTAAAGAAAGGCGGGATCATCTGCTGGGGGATTGTGCCGACCCAGAGGTATGACAACGGGCAGGCCCCGGAAGGGCTGGCGCAAAAGATAAGGTCCGGCCTGGATATCCTGGCTAAGAAGGGGATTAACCGCCAGCTCCTGGTAGAGAGGCTTATGATCAGCCCGGCATGCGGTTTAGGCTCCCTGGATGCCCAAGATGCAGGAGGGATCTTTAGCTTACTTAACCAAACCTCCGCCTTTATCCGCAAAAACCTCTAATAAAGCAGGGACGGTTCTCAACCCAAAGCAGAACTGTCCCCTAAAAAAGGGACAGTTTTCCTTTGTTTTGAGAACCGTCCCTAAATAAACATGCTTGACAAAATAGGGCATAAGCTATATAATTAAAAAACTTTTGTTCCTTTATAGGAGAACTATGAAAGAGATCAGGATACACGCCCGCGCAGGCCAGGGCGCAATAACTACCGCGGCATTATTGGGTTTCAGCTACTTTAACGAGGGCAAATACCCTTATGCCTTTCCCAATTTCGGGGCAGCCAGGATGGGCGCTCCGATGAACGCCTTTGTGCGAGTGGACAGCGATCCGGTACGTCTGCGCAGCCAGATTTATGAGCCTGATTACGTAATTATCGTTGATTCCACGCTTATGCGCGGTTATAACTGTTTTTCCGGCCTGAAGGAGAATGGCGTAGCCATTATCAACGGCAAAGAGGATATAGAGCTGCCCAAATTAAAGGCCAAGCAGAAGGTTTTTGTGGTTCCGGCCAGTGAAATCGCCATGAAAAACATCGGCAGGCCTTTGGGGAACACTGCTTTGATCGGCGCTTTTGCCGCTGCCACCGGGGAGCTTAAGCTGGATAATCTTATCGAGGTGGTCAAGAAGAGGTTTGCCGGCAAGGCCCAGGAGGGTAATATCCAGGCAGTTAAAGAGGGTTTTGAATATGTTCGGACCATTAACCGTAAATCCGTCTAAAAGTAAAGGCGATAAAACCGGCAGCTGGAGGGTGCGTTACCGGCCGCATTACCTGCATAAGAACTGTATTGCCTGCAGGATGTGCCTGTTGATCTGCCCCGAAGGGTGCGTTCACGGAAAAGAGAAGAATGCTTTTGGGGTGGATTACAATTTTTGCAAGGGCTGCGGGGTATGCGCGGATATCTGCCCGAAAAAAGATATTGTTATGGTTCCGGAAGAATCCAGGGAAGAGGATAAATGAAGGAGTTTTTAGAAGGTTCGCACGCGATAGCCGAAGTGATCAAGTCCTGCAAGCCGGGGGTGATCTCCGCCTATCCCATAACCCCTCAGACGCATATCGTAGAGGACTTAGCGCAGATGGTCTCCGACGGCCAGCTTAAGTCGCAGTTCGTCAATGTGGAAAGCGAGCATTCCGCGGCTTCGGTAGTGCTGGGAGGTTCGGCAACCGGGGTGCGCGTTTATACTGCCACCAGCTCCCAGGGTTTGTTTTATATGCAGGAGGTTGTCTTCAATATCGCCGGGATGCGGCTTCCGGTGGTAATGACCTGTGCCAACCGGGCCATAAGCGCCCCCATAAACATTTGGAATGACCAGCAGGATTCCATATCCCTGCGCGACGCCGGATGGTTCCAGGTCTACGCCGAGAATAACCAGGAGGCGGTGGATTTTCACCTTATCGGTTACCGGCTGGCCGAAGATAAGCGGGTGATGCTGCCGGTGATGGTTTGCATGGACGGTTTTATTTTAACTCACGGAATGGAAGCGGTGGATATGCCAGAGCAGGAGAAGGTCGATAAATTCCTGCCCCGTTATAATCCTTTATATAAATTAGACCCGGCTCAACCTGTCTCTATGGGGCTTTTGGCTGACCCGGATTATTATATGGAAACGCGTTTTGCCATCCAGGAGACGATGAAGGAGTCCCTGGGGTATTTATCCGACATAAGCAGGGAGTTTAATTCAGTTTTCGGCAGGGACTATAAAGATCTGCTGGTTGAAGAATATCAACTTAAGGATGCCGAGAAGGTGATCGTGGCCATGGGGTCGGTTTGCGGCACGATCAAGGAGGCGGTAGATGAGCAGCGCGCGAAAGGCAAGAAGGTCGGCCTGCTGCGTATCATTACTTACCGTCCATTCCCGTACGCCAGGGTATGTGAAGCCCTGAAAAACGCGGCTAAGGTAGCGGTTTTAGACAAGGCAGTTTCCCTGGGCGCCTACGCGCCGATCGCTGTTGAGGTAAAGGCGGCCTTTTACGGGAAAAAGCAAGGCCCAAAAATGATCAGCAGCTTTGTCGCCGGCTTAGGCGGAAGGGATATTACCTTGGAAACTGTACATGAAATATTCAGAAGGCTCTCCACTAAGGAGGTCAACTCGGATTTTGTGGACCTGAAACCGGAGCTGCTTAAGGAAGAATATGGAGAATAGCCCTTTATTTAAATCCGGACACACGGCCTGCGCCGGATGCGGACAGGCAATTGCCGCGCGTATGGTCATTGAAGCTGCAGGCGCTAATACGATCATCGCCAATAATACCGGCTGTCTTGAGGTTTTTACCACCAAGTACCCGGAAACTGCCTGGGGTGTTCCCTGGATCCATTCTTTGTTTGAGAATTCCGCGGCGGTTGCCTCGGGTATTGAGGCGGCGCTGAAATATTTAGGTAAAAAAGAAAATATAAATGTCATTGCCCAGGGCGGAGACGGCTCAACCGCGGATATCGGCTTGCAGGCCTTAAGCGGGATGCTTGAGCGCGGCCATGATATTTTATATGTTTGTTATGACAACGAAGCTTATATGAATACCGGAGTGCAGCGCAGCGGGCTTACACCTTTTGATACAAATACCACGACCAGCCCTTCAGGCAGCCAATCTTCGGGGAATATCCGTCCGAAGAAACCTATGCCGGAGATTGCCCTGGCGCACGGCATCCCTTACGTAGCCACGGCCTCCGCGGGTCTTCCGCAGGATATCCAGCGCAAGGTTAAGAAAGCCATCTCCATCAAAGGCCCTAAATATATACAAATACATGTCCCCTGCCCGTTAGGCTGGAGGCATGAGACTGATCAGATGCTGCCGGTGGCCAAATTAGCGGTTGACTGCGGGCTTTATCCTTTATTTGAATATGAGAACGGGGTTTTAACCGGGCAAAAGAAGATTGTTCCCAAGCCGGTAGAGGAATACTTAAAGGCTCAAGGAAGGTTTAAACACCTCCTCAATAATCCTGAAGAGATCAAGAAAGTCCAGGATATTGCGGATAACAATATAATGAAGTATAATCTTAAGGCGCAAGCCTAAGAAATACCCGGCTTTAGCCGGTACGCGCTGCTGCGCAGGGAGGTCAATATGGGAAAGCAAGCAAGGGCAATCGTGGATTTAAGCTTAAAGGAGCTGCTCAAGGATTTGAACAAGGCATATTGCGACGAATGGCTGGCGTTTTATCTTTACTGGTATATGGCCCAGACAGTTTCCGGGCGCGTCTACGAAGATATGCGGGAGATGTTAGAAAAAATAGCCAAGGATGAATTGGAGCACGCCGGTGAATTAGCGGACCTGATCACAAAGTTAGGGGATGTGCCGGTAGCTAATCCTATGGATCTGGAGAAAGGGGCAAATTCCGCCTATCTTATGCCGCCGAAGAACACCGCGGATATCAACCGCATCATCCGCATTGTCACCGAGGCAGAGGCAGGGGCGATCGAGGTATACAATAAGATCGCCAAGAAGACCTTCGGCAAGGATAATGTAACTTATCAGTTGGTTACGCATATATTGTCCGAAGAGGTAAGCCACGAAGAGATGTTTGAAAATCTTCAGGAAAGATAAGAGGAGAATTCTATGTCAAAGGTAACTGTTGATGTTTCTACATGCGTAGGCTGCGGATTGTGCGAGCAGTCATGCCCGGAGGTTTTTGAGGTGCAGGGTGACGGGATCGCCCATGTCAAGGCGCAGGTTTGCGCAAGCTGTAATCTGCAGGAGGTAGCGGATTCCTGCCCTGTAAACGCAATAAAAGTAAGCGCGTAAATCAAATAGCAAAAAATGGGGTCAGAATTAATTAATTCTGACCCCATTTCTATTTCCGTCCGGTTATTTTATCTAGGGGCTCTTTTGTTCAGCTCTTCAACAAAGGTATTGAAATAATTTTGCTTCTTTTCAAGAAGGAGTTTTGCGGCGAAATCAGTTTTTTCCTTGGCGAAACGCGCTTCATCGATAGGAGTTTCGGATTTTACCTTAATGATATAGAATCCCGCCGGAAGCGTGATGATCCCGCTGGATTGGTTTTCCTTTAATCCATAGGCGGTATCCCAGAAAACCTGCGTGGCCCCCAGCCCATCAATGAACTCCCCGTATTTGAATAATCCCGTAGAACCTGTTTTCAACCCTGTTTTACGGCCGGCTGCCAACAGATCTTCTGCGGCCAGCTTACCCTGGCATTCTTTGATCTTCTCTTCAGCCAGTTTCCTGGCCCCCTCTTCAACAAATGCCTGTTTTACCTTATCCTTTATTTCGCTTAATTCCGGGATACGCGCTTCAGTCGTCTTGTTGAGCGTCACGGGTTCTTTGAATGCGGCCTTATGCGCCTGATAATAATCGGCGACCTCTTTTTCGGTAGGGGATATATTTTTGGCAAATTCAGAAACAAGGCCGGCGACATAGTAAATGCTTATTTGCTGGTTTAGCCTGGCGTATTCATTTTTTATCTGTTCTTCGCTAAGGGAAACCTTGTCGGTTACCTGTTTATATAGCTTGGCGAGGATAAGGTTCTGCCGGATCAGCTCTTCAAATATACGCGGCTGGACGCGCAGGTAATAGCGCAAGATATCGTTGTAGGCTTTATTGTTGAATGCGCCTTTGGATTGAAAGATAGGGGAGCTTTCGATATCACTAACAACCTCTTTGTCGCCGGCAGTGATACGGCGTTTTTTTGCTTCAGCCAGCAATACCAGCCTCTGCCAGCCTTGAGACTCAAAGTCCAGGTATTGCTGGAGTTCATCCAGCTTATCCCCGAATTGCATACGCGCCATTATTTTTTCTTCGGTTATGGCATCCCTGAACTGAATATACGTAATATTCCGGCCGAAGATCCTTCCTGCTACCGAGCTTTCCTGGCGGCTGCGCAGCGCTCCGCTGAATCCCCAGAAAGTAAATGCCGGGATAATGATGATGGCCAGGCCGATCCAGACCCTTTTGGCGGTTTTCTTATTGCGTAAGATCCTTAACATTTTTTCCTCCTTATTATATTTATTAATTATAAGCCAAAAAGTCCTAATTGTAAAGCAGGGACGGTTCTCAGCCCAAAGCAGAACTGTCCCCTAAAAAGGGACAGTTTTCCTTTGTTTTGAGAACCGTCCCTGTTTTTGTTAGATTCTGTTCATTTCTGCGTCAATTGTAAAAGGAGGTAGTCGTATGCCCGTAAATAATTGGCCAAAGGAGGACAGGCCCAGGGAGAAGCTGCTGAAGAACGGTGAGCATACCCTCAGTGATTCCGAATTGCTGGCGATCATTTTGGGAAAAGGGATAAAAGGCCAGAGTTGCCTGGACCTGGCCAGAAAAATTTTGGAAAGATTCAAGGGTTTCCGCAATATGGGCAAGCAGGATTTAGGCCATTGGAAGGAATTCAAGGGTTTGGGGGAGGCTAAGATCAGCCAGATAAAAGCAGCTATAGAGATAGGCAGAAGGTTAAGCGAAGAAAAAGTAAAGGAGAAACGGCCGAGGATCAGCTCTTCGGCGGATATCGTAAAGATCCTCATGCCGCGCATGCAGGATCTGAATAAAGAGGTATTCAAGGTGCTGCTTTTGAACTCGCAGAACAGGGTTATAGAGATAATAGAAATAGAAGAGGGAACGGTGGACCAGGCAAAGCCCATAATAAGGGAAGTTTTTCAAAAGGCGTTGGAGGATTCCGCATCTTTTGTGATCTGCGTACATAACCATCCTTCAGGCAGCCCCAAACCAAGCCCGGAAGACAAGGAATTCACCCAAGCTCTAGTTGCGGCAGGGGAGGCGCTGCTTATTAAATGCCTTGACCACATAATTATCGGTAACGGGAGTTATTTCAGCTTTTGCGATGAGGGGATGGTTAAATGAAGTCCTGGAGTTTCTTTTTGTAGATCGCGGCGAGTTCTTTCAGTTGGATGACGTCAATACGGAGTTGGCCTGCCTCAATTTTGGAGATATAGGATTGCGACTTGCCAAACTTCTTACCCGCTTGCTTTTGGCTGAGTTTTGAGGCTTTGCGCGCTTTGGCTAA
>JAHFFQ010000028.1 GCA_023247875.1 Candidatus Omnitrophota bacterium
GCTCATAAGATATATTGGTGCTGCCGGCGACGGGCTTAAGGGGATCAATCAATAGGAGGATATCTTTTTTTGTCAGCCAGTGGCCCTGGAATGGAATTGTCAACTCTTCAGCCTCCTGCGGAGAAAGCTTCCAGTTCCCTTTCAGAATGATCTTATTGACAAGAAATTTCTCATCCTGCTCAATTTTACGCCTTAAAGCCTCATCATCCCGGATCATCTCCTGGCTGCGGTCAATACTGCCGATAGTGGGAGTTTCGGCAAAAGCATAGCCTGCCACAAGCACGAATAGGCATATATAGGTAAGAATGATCTTCATATTGTTTACCGGTAATTGCAGAAACTAAGCGGGATAGGGAAATCCAGGCCTTTCAGGTGGACGATAACCGCCTGAAGTTCATCTTTTTTGGCGGAACTGACCTTTATCTTTTCCCCTTCTATCTGGGACTGTACCTTTAAACCCAGCCCTTTTATTATACCGGCCAGCTCCTTTGCCCTCTCCCGGTCAATACCCATGCAGATCTCTACTGCCTGGCGCAAATAACCCTCAAATGCCTTTTCCGGGTCATTGAATTTAAGGGATTTTAGAGAAACCCCTCTTTTTGCCAGCCGCGTTGCCAGGATATCCGTAAGGCTGCGCAGCTTGAAATCATCATCCGCGAGCAGGGTGATCTTCTTTTCCTTACGGTCAAAGGCGATCGAGGATTTACTGCCCTTAAAATCATAACGCTGGCTTAATTCTTTCACCGCCTGATTTACCGCGTTATCAACCTCCTGCAGGTCTACCTCGGAAACAATATCAAAAGAAAAATTTGCCATAAACCAACCTCCTGTAACTTACCCTATCAACTCCAGTTTTTTCAGCCGCGGCAGGCGCTTTATCTGCGCTTCGCGCTTTAACGCCTTGGGCCTGCTGCTTGCTTTTTCACTATGCACCAGCTTGACCGGCGCCCTGTATTTGGTAAACCTGCAGCCATTGCCGCTGTTATGCTCTTTTACCCGGCGCTCAAGATCTTTGGTAATGCCGGTATAGAGCTTGTCATCCTTACAGCGGATTATATAAATATACCAGCTCATGAAACCGTCACTTTTTCTTATATAAGCCGATCAATTCAGCCTTAGCCAATATGTGAGGGCCGATCGCCTTCTCTAGATCCGGCTTGCGCAGCCCTTTTTCTAAATTCAACATTTTATCAAGGGCGTAAACTTTGAAAAAGTAACGGTGCGCTCCTGTGGGCGGGCAGGGGCCGACATAATCCTGCCTCCCCGAGCTGTTAACCCCCTGTTCCCCCGGGATGCTTTTTTCTTCTATGCCGGCGTTAACAGGGATATCATAAACTACCCAGTGCACAAAATCGCCGCTTGCGGCATCAGGGTCATCCATGATCAGGGCCAGGCTTTTGGTCCCCGCGGGAATACCCTCAATGGTCAAAGCAGGATTTATAGAATCCCCCTGGCAGGTGAATTTTTCCGGTAGAGATCCGTTGTGCTCAAATGCCGGGCTTGATAAACGCATATCACTACCCTCCTCTGCCTTGGATTCAACAATTAATGTTAATGATATAAATCCTGCTAAGAGTATAACGACAAACTTCCTGATTTCCACCATCTACCCGCCTTACTTTGCTTTACCCTGGTTTGCCACTGCCTCCATAGCCTTCTTTACCGCTTCCGGATCACCCAGATAATAGCTCTTTAATGGTTTTAAATCATCATCCAGTTCATAAACCAGCGGTATGCCGGTGGGTATATTTAAATTCACGATCTTCTCTTCGGAAATATTGTCCAGGTATTTGACCATGGCGCGCAAAGAATTTCCGTGCGCGGCGATGATCACCCGCTTGCCGCTTTTTACTACGGGGGCAATCGTTTCATGCCAGTAAGGCAGAAAACGGGCTACGGTATCCTTCAGGCATTCTGTAAGCGGCAGCTCTTTCAGGCTAAGCTCCTTGTAACGCGGATCAAGCCCCGGATAACGCGGGTCCTTCTTATCCAGCGGCATGGGGGGAATATCATAACTTCTCCTCCAGATCAAAACCTGCTCCTCCCCGTATCTTGCTGCGGTCTCGGATTTATTCAATCCCTGCAGAGCGCCGTAATGCCTTTCATTCAGCCGCCAGGAGTTATATACCGGGAGCCACATCAAGTCCATTTCATCAAGGACCAGCCAGAGGGTGCGGATCGCCCTCTTTAAAACTGAGGTATAGGCCAAATCAAATATAAAGCCTTCTTTCTTTAGCAGCTCTCCGGCCTTCTTTGCCTCCTTAACACCTTTCTCTGAAAGATCCACATCAGTCCAGCCGGTAAAACGGTTCTCTTTATTCCAGGTGCTTTCTCCATGCCTCAACAAAACCAGCTTTTTCATCAAATCCTCCTATTGTCTTCTAATTTATGCTTTATTCTAACCCTCAAACATCTTTTTGGCAAGCTAAAAAGCAAAAAGTGGGGACACTTCTCCGATTGGATCCAGAAACGTCCCTGCTTTGGGTTAAGAAACGTCCCTGAAAATATTGATTATGGATAGGGTTAGCAGGTAGCTTGCCGCGGCCAACAATAAACCGATGATCAGATAACCGGTAATCACCGGCAGGAGCACATCCAGAAAAGAAAGCTTGAAGAATTTAGCCCAGCTAAAATCATGGAGCAGCCCCTGCATCTTCCGGTCCACATCCTGCCAGTGTAATCCAAGCGCAAGAGAACCCGCTTTTATCGCCAGCACAAGAGTCACCAGGCTAAGCCAGGTATTGGTCAGTAAACTGCCCAGGAGGGCTGCTGCCCTGTTTGCCCGGAAGATAAATGCCAGGAATAACGCCGCCACCGGCCCGGTCCCAGGCATAAACCCGGAAAATACCCCCAGGCCTACCCCTAAAGCGATTCTTTGCGGAGAGTCATTGATCTTAAAGAGCTTGCTGACAATGACACTGAACAATTTCTTAAGCACCGGTTCTCCAGGCATATTTAAGCGGGCTTAATGTTGACTCCGGCAAAACGCTCGGAGCCGTATGAGTCCTGGATCCAGCCGTTAAGCAGATCATAACTCTCCAGTATTTTCTTTGCCTCCTCATACTCTTCTTTCTTCAGGCGACGGCTGATCTCCGGATAACCGGATGCTTTATGGTAGGGAAGATACTGGCTCATCAGGCTGATATAGGTATCCTTTGATATTTCTTCGGCGATAAACCGCATTATCTTGTCCGTACCTGAGGCCCGGTTTGGCAGCACCAGGTGCCTTATGATCAAGCCCCTCCTGATCAATCCATCAGAATCAAATTCCGCTCTCCCCACCTGGCGGTACATCTCCCTGACCGCTTCCTGATTATATCGCGGATAATCCACGGCTTGAGATAATTTCTTGGAGATCGCGCCATCCGCGTAACGCATATCCGGGAGATATATATCAATTATACCGTCGAGCAATTTTATGGCCCCGGGCAATTCATAACCGCTGGTATTATAGACCAGGGGGATCTTTAATCCCTGCTCGCAAGCCGGCTGAAGGGCTTTAAGTATCTGCGGCAAAACATGCGTGGGGGTAACCAGGTTGATATTATGGCAGCCCATGCCTTGCAGTTTTAACATAACTTCGGCCAGCTCCTCAGATGTATATTCTTTCCCCGCTCCCAGTTGACTGAACTCATAGTTCTGGCAATAGACACATCCCATATTGCAGTGACTAAAGAATATGGTCCCGGAGCCTTTAGTGCCGGAAATGGGCGGCTCCTCACCGTGATGGCTCAAAAAACTGTAGACTTTGGCGAGTTTTCCGGC
Source organism: Candidatus Omnitrophota bacterium (assembly GCA_023247875.1). Classification (GTDB taxonomy): domain Bacteria; phylum Omnitrophota; class Gorgyraeia; order Gygaellales; family Profunditerraquicolaceae; genus UBA6249. Next base: position 3,766 of record JAHFFQ010000028.1, read on the forward strand.
CTTACAAAAACCGGTTTTATTTTCCAGGCGGTTAACTTTGCATTTACGCGGACAGATAGCGCAAGAACTCAAAGTATCAAAAAGCCGGGCGGCTATTTCTCCTAATTTTCCGCTTTCAAACGCTTTAAGGTATGAGGGATAATCCGGCATTGTCAGGCAGCATAAAGTTTTCTGATCTGGTTAAAAATAGCGATATACTCGGCAGTGCGATAATCCGGATAGGTCCAATCATTGGGAGAGAATGAATCATTCCTGTAGGATAGGGTTATCTCGGCGAGGATGCCTTTACGCAGATATATCCTGTGGGCATAATCCTTAGTTGAGGCCAACACAAGTTTAGCCATATCCACATATCCCGGGTCAATATTGACCAGGCGGGATTTTCCGCTTAAAAACCTGGACTCCAATCTATTGGTATATAGCTTGACCCGGTAAAGACCCTCCGGGCGGATCAGCCTGCGGAAGCTGATAAATTTCCTTTTAAGCCCCTTACCCATCTCCGGCTCATAGTAATCCGTATAATTAAAATCAATCGCCGGCGACTGAAAATCAATGCTGCCGAATTTTCTTCTTAGTTTATTTTTGGCTCCGGCAAATACGGCTTCATCCTTATAGATGAAGCCGACAATCAGCTTTACCGGGTTATATTTTCTGGTTTTTCCCAATTGAGGAATTCTTAAGGCAGGAACCGGCTTATATACTGAGTGATCTTTTTACGCTGCTCAGGCCGGATCTGATTAAAGAATATGGCGATGTTGAAGCCGCCCCTGGCCTCATCTTCGGTCCTGACCACTACACCCTTGCATTCGACAACCACATTCTTATGCGCCTGCTTATTATCAGGCAGGCACAACTTTACGGAGATCTTGGTAAAAGGAGGCATATATTTATCCAGGTGGCAATAAGCGCCCACGCAGCTGAGATTATGGGTGGAGGTGGAGAAATCATAGCCGTTTACCGCCACGTTAAGCGGCAGCTTATGATCTAACCTGGGATTGACCCTGCGTTCTCTGATATTCATTACGCCTTCTTTTCTTCCTTTGCCTCTGTTTTGGACTTAGCGATAAACGCCCGCCAGCATTTTTTGCCGCAATAGAATTTACCGTCGCGGTAATAACGTTTTAATTTCTTGATCGGTTTATTGCAGGAAAGGCAATTGGTCTGCTTTTCCGCCTTTGGTTTTGCCTCTGCTCCCTGCTCCTTAACTGCTTCGGGTGACATTTCTTATCTTCCTTTCCTTAAAAAGACCGGTTAACTAAGCTGCCCGTCCACAAAATCTTCAAGGTATTTCCGTTCAAGCACGTCGAACTCCATAAACTGTATCCCCATCTGGTTACGGTATGAATGCGGCAACGGGCTTGACCAGGCTACCCTGCCAACCGGCCTTAATACGCGGTTTAAAAGGTTGATTTCAAGCACTACCGGAGTAGAGGTGGGAATAAATCTATCGCTACTGAACTTTAAACCACCGCAGCTGATATCGCTGCTGACAGCGCTCTCAAAATCAGGCCGGCCCCTGAACTGATAACGGAACTGTACCTGAGAATCTATCCTGGGGAAAAACCGCGCGACTTGCTTCTTTTCCAGAATTGCCATTTGCTCCCTTTGTTTACGAGGCAGCCGTGGCTATCTCTCTTACCCCTTTAAAAAAATATAACACATATTCATAAATATGTCAATGCCTTACAGTTTTGACCGCTTCCTTTATCAAGCTTAAGGGTATATTGCGCACGATCTTAGGCCGGCCTATGCCGCGGAGCAAAACCAGTTTATTTTCTTTACCGATAAACTTTTTATCGCGGTAGTGCGCCCTTATGATCTTTTCAATTGGCACTCCCTTTAGCTTCACGGGCAGGCCGTAAAGCCGCAACAAATCGCTGACGCGTAAAACCGTCCCCAAATCAACCAACCCAAGGCGCCTGCTCAAATCCGCGGCAGCAACCATCCCTAATCCTACCGCCTGTCCGTGGTTATAAGCTTTATACCCGCCGGCAGCCTCAACAGCATGGCCTATAGTATGGCCAAAATTAAGCAGGGTCCTTAAACCTGAAAGCTCCTTTTCATCCCTGCTCACTATACCGGCCTTGATGGCGCTGCAGGTAGCGACTATTTTCTCCAGAACAGCAGGTTCTTTTCTAAGCACATCCTTATATTTATTCTCCAGGAGAGTAAATAGCCTCCGGTCTTTTATAACCGCGTATTTGATCACCTCAGCCATTCCGGAAGCAAGCTGCTTTTTATCCAGGCTTTTCAGGAAATTGACCTCGCTGAAAACAAGCCTGGGCTGATAAAACGCGCCGACTAAGTTCTTGCCCAGGTCAAGGTCCACCGCGGTCTTACCGCCGATGCTGGAATCCACCTGCGCAAGGAGGGTCGTGGGGATCTGCACGTAGCTGACTCCCCGCTTATAAAGGCTGGCAACAAATCCCGCCAAGTCTCCTATGACCCCGCCGCCAAAAGCAATAATAAAAACCTTCCTTGATTTATCCCACCCGGCCAGTTCTTTGAGCACCAGGCCTGCTGCCTCCAGGGATTTGCTTTTTTCGCTGTCAGGGACTATTTTAAAATGAGAATTAAATCCGTTCTTACGCAGCTCCTGGCGGAGTTTTTCTCCATATTTATTCTTAAGCCACAGGTTGGTGATGATATAAGCATCGGTGCCAACCCTCAACTTCAACAACTCCTGCCCCAGCCTGTTCAATATACCCCTGCCGATGATTATATCGTATGAGCGCGGGCCTAAATTAACTTTTATCCCATGCATTTAATTTAATGCCTCGATTACAGCGACCTGGATAATAGGATGTTTGCTGTCAAGCGGAGTGATCAATTTGCCGGTAACCTTGACCCTGTGGTAATTAAGGCTGTCTAAACCCTTACGGTTGCTTTTTAAGAAATATATTTTATTTTCCGCGGTGATCAACTTATGGGTAGCCTGGCGCCAAAGAACCACCCCATACGGGCTGACCGTGCCTTCGACAACAACCGGCTGCAAGGCCGTGGTTTGGCTTCCGATAGCCAAAGCCGGCGCAGGTTGAATAACCGCAATTTCTCCATTATCCTTATCCACAAATTTTTTGTGCACCCAGCCAAAACTCTGATGCACCGGCTCGATCTTATACCAGGCGCCTTTATCCGCAAGGATACTTACAACAGAAAGCTTATCCGCTTTTCCCAGTATCCAGGAGTCCTCGCCGGGGCCAAGCCGGATATTCACCTTTTCACCGATGACCTTTGCATTCAGGCATTTTACCGGTTCAGAGGGAGAAGCAGTCCGGTCAATACATTCAACCAGGTTTTTCTTTATATAAGAGGGGGCTGTTTTTGGCAGGCGGATCTTATACCAGTCATAAGCTTCCCGGACAACTTCTACAGACTGGCCCTTGGCCAGGGTACAGACGACGGGAGCGCCGGTAGTAGCGTCAACCCGGACATTTATATTGTTGGCGTTGACCTTGCCGGTAAAAACGTGGCTTTGGCTATCGGAAGCCAAACCAAGGCCTTGCGGCCTGCAAACTAACAATTCCGCGAGAATTATTGCGGCTATTATGTGTTTTAGGCTTAGCTGCATGTATAGCTACTTCTTATCCTGGGCCTTAGGAGCGGCTTTGGCTGTTTCTTTTGCCCCGGGTGCTGCAGCAGGCGCGGCTGCTCCTTCCGCGGGTGTGGCGCTTTCAGCCTTCTCAGCCTTCTCCTTCTTGATCTTTATTCTCAGGGTTTTTATTTTAGGAAGGTTGTAAACCGGATCCCCTGCCTTCCACTTGCCCTTTTCCTGCATCTGCCTGATGCGTTCGGTGCGTTTTAATACCGAACGGGTCTTTTTGTCCTTTTCCGAAACGGTTAATGACGGATGTATTGACATCTTTATAACCTCCTTATGCGGCAACCGGCGTAGGCCTTCTGTAGCTGGTTCAACAAAGGCTGCGCGCTCTTTTGATTGGGAAACCTGCCTACGCACAAAATAACATAATCCCCTTTAGCAAAAGCCAAAGGGCTGAATCCTTTCTTTGCTAATATCAGCGCTTCGCGGCCGGCCAGTTCTCTGCTCCTGAAGGCGGCAACCTGGACAGTATATCCGGATAGGCTGCTTGAGCCCTCCGGGGAAAAAGCCAGCCGCTTGCCCTTTTCCACTCCCAGGGAAAAAGAAACAATGCTTATCAGAACCAGAAGCATGATCAGAAGCATGGTTTTCTCATAACCGCGGATGCGCGTAAAAAAAGAGCTTCTGGCGATATGCCCCTTAAACTGTCCGCTCTCCGGCGACTGGCTGAAAAGCTCCCCCTGTGAATAATCCTGTTTTTCGGCCATGCGATATTATGCTTTTACGCTGTCCTGTTGCAAATAGATCCTTTTATTGAACCTCTTGATCACTTTTAAGAAAGACTCAACCACTTTGGGATCGAATTGCGTGCCAATTTTTTTCTTTATCTCTTTGATCGCCGAGGCGATGTCCATCCTCTCGCGGTATGGACGGCCGTAAACCATCGCCTCAAAGGCATCTGCCACGGCCATAATCCGCGCCCCCAGCGGGATCTGGCCTTTCTTAAGGTGAGAAGGATAACCGGTGCCGTTATATTTTTCATGGTGGTGCATGATGATAGGGATGACCGGACGCAATATCTGCAAAGGCCTCAGGATCTGCGCCCCCTTAACCGGGTGCTTCTTGATAATGTCATATTCTTCGGGAGTAAGCTTGGCGGTCTTGGTCAAAATCTCCGCCGGTATATCCACCTTCCCGGTATCATGCAGGAGGCTGGCGAATTTAAGGGTTTCGATCTGTTTCTCATCCAGGTGCATTTCACTGCCCAGGGCGCAGACCAGCTTGCTGAAATACGGGGAATGCGTGTACTCCTGCGGCACGCGGGTATCCAAAAGCGTGACCAGGGATTTGATGCTTCCGAAAACTATCCTTTGTTGATCATCATAAAGCTGCAGGTTCTTTATCCCGATGACCGCCTGCTCCGCCATAGTCATCAGCATTTCCTGGTCGAATATGTCAAATCCCGGATTTTGCCGCGCGCGTTTTATAATGATGAAACCCAATACATCTTCGCAAATAAGCGGGATACCCAGGAGGTTGCCTTTTCTTATGGATGAAGATGTCCTTAAAATCCTCTTCTCGACCCTGCCGGTGATCTTTGCTTTCTTGTCAAGCACCAGCCTTTTCTTCTCATTGACCAGGCATTTGATGATCGAATACTTCCTGCTTGAATCCAAGAGGACGATCAGGCAATATTGGGCATTGAAAAACTGGCAAAAGAGCCGGCTCATGCGGCTGATCAATTCCTTGAGCCCATAAGTAGAATTGACCAGGCGATAAATGCTGTGCACCGCGGAGATCAGGGACCTATACTTTTTCGTAGGGGTTGAATAGTTTTTTGTATTCATCTAACGCATACCGGTCGGTCATCCCGGCGATATAATCGCAAACTACGCGCCTTAAGCCATCCCTGGGGATCTTAAGCTGCACTTCAGAAGGCAGTTGAGCAGGAGCACGCAAATATTCGCGAAATAATTCCCGGATAAAACGCTTGGCCTTGATACTCATGCGCATAACCCGGTAATGGTGGTACAGGCGCTGCATTAGAAACTGGCGCAGCGGTTTTCTCAAAGCCCTTACATCCTTGCTGAAATCCACTATCCTGCCATGGGTCTTCGCCAGGTCAGCGTATTTTTTTATCCTAAAACGCGCGATATTTTTCCGGGTCTCCTGGATCAGGTCGCTTACCTGAAGGTCGATCAGGGAGCGGATGATCAGGTATTTCCTCAAGGCAGGATCAATTTTAGCATATTTCTGGTCAATTTTGCGATTTATTTTTTCCCAGATCTCAAAACTCTCCAGGTCCTTTTCCTTGATCAACCCCGATGTCAGGCCATCATCAAGGTCATGGTTGTCATAAGCGATCTCGTCGGCAACGTCAACGGCCTGGGTTTCTAATGTTGGCGCCCTTTTGGGAAAAAATTCCTTGATCCTGCCTGCCACATCAAAAGATGATGAATGTTTGACTATCCCCTCCCTGACCTCCCAGCTTAGATTCAGGCCGGGAAAATCCGGATAACGCTCCTCCAGGCAATCCACCACCCGTAAACCCTGAAGATTATGATTGAACCCGCCCCAAGAACGCATCAAGTCATTAAGCGCCTCCTCCCCTGAATGGCCAAAAGGGGTATGGCCCAGGTCATGCGCCAGGGCGATCGCCTCGGTCAGGTCCATGTTCAAACGCAGGGTGCTGGCTACGGTGCGGGCTATCTGGGAAACCTCAATACTGTGGGTCAGGCGGGTACGGTAGTAATCCCCCTCGTGGTTTACAAAAACCTGGGTTTTATATTCCAGCCTCCTAAAGGCGGCTGAATGGATGATGCGGTCACGGTCACGCTGATAGCAGGAACGGTAGGGATGTTCATCTTCTTTATATACGCGGCCCCGTGAATTATAGCTCTTCATGGCGTAGGGAGCCAGAAACATATCCTCAAACTCTTTGACTTTATTTATCGGCATTTTTTAAACGTTTGGCCAATTGCGCCAGGGATTGCGAGATGATCTTGGTATCCGAGAGCACCGGCATAAAATTATTATCCCCTGACCAGCGGGGAACGATATGCAGATGCAGATGCCCGGTTATTCCTGCCCCCGCGAAATGTTCAAGATTAAGCCCAATATTATATCCCTGCGGCTTGAGCGTCTTATGCAGTAATTTCTTTGCCCGGTCCAAGCATTTGAAGAGGTCCAGCATCTCATCATCTTTAAGCTGGGATATATCCCGGATATGCCTTAGCGGAGAAATAAGGAGATGGCCGTTATTGTAAGGATAGATATTCAGCATGACAATGGAAAATCCCGTCTTAAAAATAAGGTAATCCGCGGAGCCGGCCTTCTTTGCGCGGCAGAAGACACAACCCTTCTCCTTCTTCTTGCTGCGCACGTAATTGATCCGCCAGGGAGCCCAAAGCCTTTCCATATTCAGATTTTAATTATCCGGGCATTAATTCCATTATTTATTTCGATTATGCCGTAAGAGTTATGGGGAGCCGCTTCATCAGTGGCGCTCCCGGGGTTAAAAAAAAGTGTTCCTCCTATCGACTCATTCATGGGCTTATGCGAATGCCCGAAAATAATAACATCGCAGTTATCCTCCTTAAAAGCATTTTTAAGTATATCGATCAGGCTAGAAGGAGCCCCCCAGCCGTGCATGATCCCGATCTTAAGGCCTCCGATATTCAAGATCTGCTTTACCGGATACTTTTCCCTCACAGCGGCATCATCCATATTTCCGGAGACGCCGATTACCTTTGGGCATACCTTTTCCAGCTCCGCGATGACCCCTAAACCGACCATATCCCCGGCGTGCACAATCATATCCACCGACCTGAAGGCATCGAGGATTGTGGAGGGAAGATAATCTGATTTTTCCGGAATATGGGTGTCAGAGATCACCCCGATCTTCACGCTATCACCCGCGGCCTTGAAAAAAGATCCATGACCTGGTTTAAACTGCTCAGATCCCATGTCCAGATCTTCTCCTCCAGCGCCCTTAACCTGGCATTCGCCTCAACTTCCTTTAAGGTAACCATGATCTTGCGCTGTGATTTATGATGGTATCTTTTGCATTCCTTGGCGAATTCGGCGATATCCTGCTCGGTAAGGGCACCGGGCTTGATCGCCATTATCCATAACGCCTCGCTTGAGCGGCCAAGCAGCCCATCCTTTAATAAGCGGTGCTTGAATTCCAGGGGCTTTATTTCCCGGAAATGATTAAGCCGGATCTTCTTGCGTTCAATCTGCATAAGGTCATCTTCAAATAACTGCATCAGCTCATATACCCGCCCGGCGAGCGGCTTTTGGCAGTTTTTCAGGAAATCCTGGATGAGCCCCTTGACCCCGTCGCGGAACCTCTCCTTCTGGCTCCTGGCGTCAAATGTCAATGAGCCCAACTTTTGCCGATACACAAAACGCATCCAATAAGCAAAGAGGCGGTCGCTGGCCTTCAGGAAATCACCGCTGCGGGTGATAGCGTCCAACTGAAGGAGGTAATTTATCTTGGAGTTCAACTCTTTTTTCTGCTTACGCAGGATGTGGGCGATATCCTTGATCCGGTTATTACCGCTTGAGATCAAATAAAGTATGGAGATATAATCATTGGCTTCAGCCTGATCCAGAAAACGCTTGATATAATTGGAAAACCTCTGGTTCAGGATCCCCGATGTATCAAAGAGCAATCCTTCCAGGATATCGGCCAACTCCACGGAGATATCCCCCCGCCTAAGGCATAAGGCATCGCAGATAAGCTCAAGGTACAGGGGATATCCGCCGGTAAAATCAATTATGAAATCCTTCAATCCCGGCTCAAGGGTTATCTCCGGCAG
>JAHFFQ010000029.1 GCA_023247875.1 Candidatus Omnitrophota bacterium
CCCACGCACAGGCAAAACGACCTCCCCAAAAAGCACCTAAACCAACCAGGATCCAAGAGATTACCATAAACAACATCGGGAGCGATGGTAAAATCCGATATGTCATCATAGATAAAAACGAATTCAAAACAAATCCGACCAACGCCCCTACTATGACTCCAATGGTAACTACAAAGGGGGCAAAATCATTGTCCTTCTTCAGTAAGAGCCACGGTACTACAGACCCCACATAAACGCCGAGTACAAATACGAGAAACCCTCTAAGCATCATATCAACAGCCTGTCCTAAGAAACCCGCGGTAGTATAATTATACGATTGAACAAAGAAACCCATTCGCAACAAAACATTGTAAAGCATTACGAATAATACGCCACCTGAAACACTAAAAATTGGAACTAAATTCCTATTCTTCATGCGCTACCTCCCATAACTACTTGATTATTCAGATATTACAATAGCCTGCGCTATCTTCTCCATCGTGCGTCTATAAGGTGTCCATCGGCCAACCGAAAGTTTTTATAAAGAATTCTACCTGTTTTTTAAGGATAACCTTCTTGCCAATCTTCATAGGTTTGTAAAAACTTCGCGTATTCTTTCTGGGGGAGGCAGTTAGTTGATAATGATTATAAATAATTCTTTTCTTTCCGGAGGCATATTTTCTTCCCAGGTACGGATATATTGAAAGGGGATGCTGCTGCTTCCTGTCTTAATCGCCTTAAAGACCCACACCTGTTTACCACCGGAGCCGGCAAGCCCGGTTTTATCCGCTAAATACTCCGAGCTGATCAATTGGATCGCGCTCTCATCTAGTGGCCCGGCGAATTGCCACTGGTAGCCGGTAGTCGCGTTAGCCTCCAGCGTAATTGTAAAGTTGTGCCCGGCTTGAACCTCTATCGTTTTAGCTTGTTGCGGCTCTTGAGCAAAACAATTAATCGTAAGGGTAAGAACTGACAGGATAACAAGAAACGTACGCATATTTTAATTATAGCCTGTACATATTCTTTTCAATACAATCAATAAGTTCATTAACGCTTACCGGCTTGGCTATAAAAGGACGGCCCCCGATTATCCCGCAGCCGCTTTCCACCTCTTCCTTTTTTACAACCGCAGTTAAGAAAACAACGGGAATATCTTTGGTGTTGGCGTCATTCTTCAACTGAGCGGCTACATCGCTACCCTCCATATCCTCCATCAAGATATCCAGCAGGATAAGATCAGGATCAAATTCCCTGGCAGCGGCCAATCCCCGCGAACCTTTATTTTCCACCCTGACTTCGTAGTTGCCGGTTTTTTCAAGGTTTAATTTCACCAGTTTCGTAAAAAGCTCTTCGTCATCCACGATCAATATCTTCTTCTTAGCCATCCTATCCCCTCCCGCTAGTTTTTAAAATAAGGGTAATTTTAGTCCCTTTGCCTGCCTGGCTTTCCGCGTATATTAGTCCTTTATGCATTTGAAGTATATTCCTGCTTACGGATAACCCCAGCCCTGTCCCGCTCTTTTGCCCTTTAGTAGTAAAAAACGGGTCGAATATCTTTTTCATATTTTCTTCAGGGATGCCTATGCCGGTGTCTTCAAACTCAACTATAACCATTCCCTCTCCGGCACGAAAGTTATCCTTTATCATCCTCGCTATACCGGGCTTCTCTTCCCCTGATCTCTTATCATGGCTACGGATAATGATCCTGCCTCCATTTGGCATTGACTGGATTGCGTTTAACAATACATTAATGAATACCTGCTCCAATTTGTTTTTATCTGCCAGGACACTGGGCAAGCCTACTTTCAACTCCTTAATGATCTCTATATTTTCAACCTTAAACTGGCTTCTTACCAAAACCAGGGAATTATCCAGGATAGAATTAATATCCTCCGGCTTTAACTCCAAAGTCTTAAACTTGGAAAAATCAAGCAGGCCGTCTATGATCTTGTCCGCCCTATTTACGCTCTCCTTGAGCATAGACAGGGCTTCAGAGATGTCCCCCTGGCCGTTAGATAACCTGCCCTCCAGATAATTCACCCCCTGCAATATTATCCCCAAAGGATTCCTTACCTCATGAGCTACCCCGCTGGCCAGTTGGCCTACGGCGGTCATTTTCTCAGCCTGGACCAGCATCTCATGCGTGTTTTGCAAATCCAGATACAAATCCCTGAGCTCATTAGTTGACTTCTCAAGGCTGGCAATAAGCGCCCTTGCCTGGCGCATATCGCGTGCCACTCCGACAATACCTACAAGTTTATTATCCCTATCCTGAATTACCGAAGCTGAAAAACTAACAGGGATCTTTTCTCCGTTTTTTGTCTTATACTGCACCTCTAAGTTCCTCACTGAACCCGATTCAGCCATCTTTTCCAAACCGGTTTTGTCAAAAATAAGTTTCTGCTCTATCGTTTCGGCCATTTGCCTGGCGTATTTCTTAAGCTCTTGCGCCAAATATCCTGTTTCTTCCAAAGCCCCATCCCTGGATGCCCCCTTTTTGTTGACTTGTCTTGTAATATGAAGATAGTGTATACTATCCCCTAATCTATCCGCTAAGGGCACCGCAGCCACATTAACCAAGATTTGATTTCCCTCCTCGTCAAAATAAGAGTGTGTTTCAACGCACGGCTTATTCTCCTGAACCCCCTCTAATATCGGACATTTATCAAGCGGAGGATGGCAAATATCTTTGCTGTTGTGCATGACATCATAACAGCATTGGCCGATAATATCCTTCCTTTTCATGCCGAGCATTTCAATAACCGCATTATTAATCCTGGCTATCCTGAAATCTCTGGAGATCAATAACGCCGGATCTTTGATCTGATCCAGCACGGCTCCGGCTATCTCTGCCGCTGTTTCATTCTGGGCGAATATCAAGCCGAACTCTTTGCCGACCAACTCCTCCTCCCTGTATCCCAGCAGGTCACAGGTGGATTTGTTGACGCTGCGGATCGTCGCGTCGGGATTAATTACGATTAAGGCGTCAACCATTGAGGAAATTATGGACTCCGTGTATTTTTGCGCTGAAGAAAGGTTATCCCGGAAGCTTTTCAAGTCCGCGGTCATTCTATTAAAAGAAACACCCAGCTCTCCTATCTCATCCTTTGATTCAACCTCTATAATCGCATCCAGGTTGCCTCTGCTGACCTTAATAAGGGCGGCGTTCAGTTTGTTAACCGGGCTTACTATCGCCGCCGACATAAGCAGGCTTAGAAAAACCGCGATCACCGTCACGATCGATATTACGACCAAAGATGAAGTTGCCGCTGTTTCAAGAAGATTTTCTATGTAGCTTCCTTTGATCCCGACATGCAGGGTCCCAACCTCCTTGATACCCTCCATTACCGGGACCGCTATATCAAAAACAAACAATCCTTTGCTTGTGATCTTCTTTATCCGGTATTTTTCACCTTCCCTAAAATTACTATGTAGCTTCAGGATCTCCCTGGGCATCGTCCCTAAATAAGTATGGGACAGCAAATACCCTTTTTCGTTAAAAACAAGGATGTATTCTATTTTCTCTTCCCTAAGCTTCTTTTCTTCAAATAAGGCGCTGGTGATCGCCGAAACCTTGCCTTCAATAACATCTCTGAACAATTTTGTGGAGAGGCTTTTGGCAAATATGACCTCGGAGGTTTTAAGCCGCTCCTGCTGGAGCTTATCAAGCGAATAGGTTATAGCGAAGATACTCGCCGAAGATAGCATAGCTATTATAAAAATAATGTTTAACAGGATCTTTTGGCCCAGCTTCATTCTCATTCCTATCCGGCCTTTAGGGATTAAAAGTTATGAAAGTCCCCTCTTTCGTGGGTTTTGAATAATAGATGCCTTTTAACCCCTGATGGTTTAGCATGGTATATGAAACTACCTTACCGATGCCGACATCAAAATTATATATTGATTCAAGCGCCTCTATGAATCTTTCCTTTGTCAGATCCCTGCCCGCGTCCTCCAGGGCTTTTACGAGGATCTTGGCGTTTATAAAACCCTCTAGGGCGACAAAATTAGGCTTATCGTTCGGATAATATTTCTTTACCAGCTCCCGATACTCCTTTACTCCGGGTAAATCTTCCGAATATGGAGAAGGGACTACCTGAGTTACGATGATCTTCTCATACTGCCCCGGGTTGATCTTCTGCACTTCAACGAGCTCCTTGACAAAAGCCTCCGAGCCTACGAATGATACCGTATGAAAATATGGCTTAAAGCCCGCGTCATTTGAAAGCTTGATGAATTTGGCCAGGGGAGCGTATGTCCCGACCATTATGACCGCCTCCGCGCCGCTTGACCTGATATCCTCCATTGCCAAAGCTACATCCATGCTCCCCCTGGTATACACAGCTGTTGCCACCGGCTCCATATTCCTCCTTTTAAGGGCCAATTGAACCCCTGAAAGCACCGCCAGGCCAAAGCTGTCCTTTTGATACATAACGGCTATCTTTTTCAAGCCTAATTTATCGACAAAATACGCTACCGCCCCCTCCGCTTCAACGTAATATGAATCCCTGACATTAAATATATAGGGCCTGTACGGGACCCTTAGATCCTCGGCTCCTGTAAACAGTCCAAGCAGGGGTATCCCTAATTTATGCACTATATCAATTACCTCCAGGGAGGTAGGGGTGCCCACATAATCAAATAAAGCAAATACCTTATCCTGGTTGATCAGCCTTTGCGTATTGGTGACTGTTTCGGAAGGCTCATACTGGTCATCGTAACTGATCAAGCGGATCTTTCTTCCGTGTACCCCTCCCTTGGAATTAACTTCGTTAATATAAGCCAGCGAACCGTGGATCGTCTGACTGCCTAAAAAGCTGGCCTGGCCGCTTAAGGCAGAAGAAGAACCGATAATGATTTCGCTGTCTGAAACCCCTTGACTTTCCCCGGTATTTATCTTTTTCTTGGCGCAGGCCGAAGCGGATACCAGCACCATAAAGAAAGTTAAGCAGATAAGGAAATTTTTATTCATACCCCTCTCCGTTTAATTAAAAATAAACCCCGCACCAAAGCGGCGCGGGGTTTATTTTTAAACCACCTACAAGAACATTATTTCTTCTTGAACTTTTCCACTAACTCGGCGACAAACTTGCCGGCGATATCTTTGCATCCCAATCCAAAAGCCAAAGCCAGACCTAAACCGATCGCGCCTAAAATTATGGAAATGGTCAATTCGGTTATCCGGATCCCGATCTGCAGCTGCTCTAACCCGACGAATACCGCAAAAACTATAACTATGGTTTCGACAACCTGGGCTAAAAGCTTAGACTGGCTTAAACCCGCGTTATTTGCCGCGGTGCGTACAACATTTCTCATCAAGGTTGCTGCGAACATACCCAGGACCAGGATAAACAAGGCCGCAATAACATTCGGTATGTAGAAAACAACTTTGTTCAACAGTTCAGCGGCAATGGTAAGGCCTATGGCATTTATAGCTACCATGAAGGTCACCAATAAGCACAGCCAATAACAAATTATCCCCACCAGGTCAGACAAAGAATAAGTTATCCCACCCTTGCCTAACAACTTATCCAACTCAATTTTGTCAGAAAGCGTATCGAGCTTGACTGCCTTAAGGGCTTTGGTGACAACGGCCTTAATAACCTTGGAAATTAACCAGCCGATGATCAAGATAACGATCACCAGCAACGCGTTAACCAGGAATTGGCTGATCTGAGCCAAAACCGTGCGCGCAGGTTCCAATAAAACCACTTGCCAATTACTCATATTTCCCTCCTTTTCTAGTGTTCCTATTTGTATAACTTTAACATAACTAAATAGTTATGTCAAGAATATTTCTTTAATCAGGCCAGCCATCTTTTCTTAAGCTCCGCGTTTATATTTTGCATCTTGGAATAAGAGATCTTCTCCTCATCCTCATCTTCACCGCCAAGAGCTGCCTTACCCTTATTCTTCTTGCCGCAGATAAATTCTTTTACCCCGCAGGTTTGCGCGCGCAAAATCCTGGCCCCCGACTGTACCTGCCGGTCATCGGATACCACGATGATATTTTGCGGACTATCCGATTCCTCCACCAATCTTTTTATCTTTTCATCCGCCTCGATCAGGCCTGAAAATAAGCAGAGCATGCCGGGCTCTTCAGGTATCTCCTGGCCTGCCTTAGGATATCCGTCAAAAACAAGGATGACCTTATTTTGCCGGCTACCGGTTAGTTTATTCATCCTGATAAATTCTACCAGCGAGGCCTGAACCCCTGGAGATCCTCTTGAAGGCGGGTTAAACTGCGGGTGGTTTATTAAATTGTACGCGTCGATGATGTACTGTAAAGACATAAAGCAGGCCTCCGATAGCCCCGTAAATTACAATAAAAGAAAAGGATAAAAGCGACATGGCCAGGGCCAGCTGTTTTATTACACCCGCCTTGGCAAAATAAACCACGAATAAACTTTCCCTCAAACCCAGGCCGCCTATAGCAACAGGCAGTAAGGTGATCGCCCCGATTATCGGTATAAAGATAAGGAAATAAATGAAGTTTATTTTAACCCCCAAAGATAGGGAGATAAAATAAATACTTACAGGGGTGATTATCTGGGCAAGGAAAGACAAAAGCAGGTTATAAACAATTATTTTCCTGCGGTGCCGGAAAATATGTATCTCCCGGTGCATGTCTTTGATCATCTCTTTTACCTTTTCGGCACCCGGAGTAGTCAGGAACCTGGTGATCTTTGAATAGATAAAACTGTTGAATAAAACCAGCAGAATAATGGCTAATAACCCGATAATAACGGCAATTGATGAAAAAACTACCTTATCCAGCACAAGCTCCCTGCCTAATAAGATGGCCGGCAGGATCACAAACACCAGGCCGATATATCCGCTTAACCTATCCAGAAAAACCGTGGCAATGACCTCTTTGGCTTTCCTGGTATGCTCCGCGAGGTCCGCGGTCCGCACGACATCACCGCCTATCGTCGAGGGAAGAAAAATGCTGAAGAATATCCCTCCTGAGAATGAGCTTATTAATTTTTTCGGAGAGATATTGATACCCGCGGCCAATAACAGCATGCGCCAGCGCAAGAAACCGAGTAGATAAGCCAGGAAGAATACCGCAAAACCAGTTCCCAAAAACAGCTTGTTGACCCCGCGGATATCGTTCATCAAATCGCGGATGTCGATGCCGGTTATTCTGAACAAAAGAGCCAGCAATAAAATACTTATGCTGACCCTCAACAACACGGATAATATTTTCTTAAGATTAACCACTTTTGCTTAAATCTCCCTTCCTGTTAATTTGCGGTAAGCCTCTAAATATTTTTCCGTAGTCTTGGCGATAATCTCCTCCGGCAGGCCCGGGGCAGGAGGTTGCTTGTCCCACTCCAGGGTCTCCAGATAATCACGCACGAACTGCTTATCAAAGCTCATCTGGGCTTTCCCGGGCTGGTAATCTTTAGCAGCCCAGAAGCGCGATGAATCAGGAGTAAGCACTTCATCAATGATAATTATCCGGTCATTATAAATGCCGAACTCGAATTTAGTATCGGCGATAATGATCCCCTTTTGCAAAGCATAACGGCTTGCGCGTTCATAAACCTCAATGCTTATTTTTTTCAAGGCCTCCGCTGTGTCAGCCCCTACCAGCTCGGAAATATATCCTTGGCTTACATTCTGGTCATGCCCGACATCTGCCTTGGTTGAAGGGGTAAATATGACTTCCGGAAGCTTATCCGATTGGCGCAGGCCTTTGGGCAAATTGATCCCGCAGATGGATTGCTTTTCTTTGTATTCATTCCAACCCGAACCGGATAAATAGCCCCTGACCACGCATTCAACCGGCAGGGGCTTGGTTTTTAACACCAGCATTGAGCGGCCGGATAGATCCGTTTTATACTTCTGGAGCTCAGAAGGATATTTGTCCGCATCCACTGTGATCAGATGATGCGGGATTATATCCTTAATAAAATCAAACCAGAATTCGGATATACCGGTCAAGACACTTCCCTTGCATGGTATCCCGCAAGGAAGGACCACATCAAAACAGGAGATACGGTCAGTGGAAACTATCAGAAGTTTATCCCCCAGATCATACACATCCCTGACCTTACCCCTGCGAAAGAGCTTAAGATCCTTAAGATCAGTTTTTAACAGAACATTATTGTACATATTTCTTCAATCTCCCCAGGAGGGCATTATATTCATCCCACAGTTCTTTGGGCAGGTCTTTTCTAAAGCCTCCGAAGAATTTATTTATCCCTTTTAACTCCGCAAGCCACTCCTCCTTATCCACCTTAAGCAGCTTTTCTAACGCGCCGGCCGAAAGATTGAGCCCGGTCATATCAATATCAAAGGGGTACGGAAGATAACCTATCGGGGTTTGCATGGCATTGACTTTATTATTGCAGCGGTCAAGTATCCATTCCAATATCCGTAAATTTTCGCAAAATCCCGGCCAGAGGAATTTACCCTGGTCATCAGCCATGAACCAGTTGACATGAAATATCTTGGGCGGCTTGGCCATAAGCCTGCCCATAGCCAGCCAATGCCGGAAATAATCCGCCATATTGTAGCCGCAGAAAGGAAGCATTGCCATAGGGTCCCTGCGCACCTGCCCCAGCTTGCCGACCTGGGCTGCGGTCAACTCCGAACCCATGGTCGCTCCCGCAAATACGCCGTGCTGCCAGTTAAAAGATTCATATACCAGCGGGGCGACATGCTGGCGCCTTCCGCCAAAAACTATCGCCGAGATCGGCACACCGTGATGTTGCTCCAGCCTGAATGATGCGGAAGGACAATTCATGATGGGGGCGGTAAAACGGGCGTTGGCATGCGCCCCTTTGATTACCATGTCCTCTGCATCCCTGGCATGCGGTTTCCAGGGATTGCCCTTCCAATCAATACCTTGTGCCGGCACCTCTCCGTCAGCACCCTCCCACCATACGGTATTATCCGGCTTCAAAAGTACGTTTGTGTAAATAGTATCCTTTTTAATCGTCTCTACCATGTTCGGATTCGTTTTGGAATTTGTCCCGGGGGCAACCCCGAAGAACCCGGTTTCAGGGTTGATCGCCCAAAGAGAACCGTCGGAATCCACGCGCATCCAGGATATATCATCTCCTACTGTCCAGATGCGGTAGCCCTTCTTTTTAAGGCCTTCCGGAGGGACAAGCATTGCCAGGTTGGTTTTACCGCAGGCACTGGGGAAAGCCGCGGCTATATATTCAACATGGCCATTGGGCTCTTCAATGCCCATGATCAGCATGTGCTCGGCCAGCCATTTTTCCTTTCGGGCAACGAAACTGGCAATCCGCAGAGAAAGGCATTTCTTACCCAGGAGAACATTGCCGCCGTATCCTGAACCCACGCTCCAGATAGTATTATCTTCGGGAAAATGCAGGATCAGCCTTTTATTTATGTCCAGCTGGGCTTTTGAATGCAGGCACCTGGTAAAATCATCATCCCTCTCCATCTGCCTTAGCACTGCCTGGCCGCAGCGGGTCATGATCAGCATATTCAAAACCACGTAACGCGAATCCGTCAGCTCCACCCCGATCTTGCTAAAAGGGGAGCCTACCGGACCCATGGAAAAGGGGATCACGTACATTGTGCGGCCCTTCATCGACCCGCGGAATATCTCCCTGGCTTTTTTATAAGCGGTAAACGGACGCATCCAGTTATTGTTTGGCCCGGCGTCACCTTTCTTTTTGGTGCAGATAAAAGTCAAATGCTCGGTGCGCGAGACATCATCATGGGCGGTACGGTGCAGGAAACATCCGGGAAGTTTCTCCTGGTTCAGCCGGATCAATTCCCCCGAATCAACCGACTCTCTTTCCAAAGATAGCTTCTGCCCGCCGGACCCGTCTATCCAAACGATACGCTCCGGCGAACAAAGCTTAGCCATTTTATTTACCCACTCGATCAGTTTTTTATTGGTTGTAGGAAATTTTTCCATTCAGTCACTCCTTAGCGGCAATGAATTTATAAGCGGAATCAGCTGCCACAGCTCCGTCTCCGCAGGCGTTGATCACCTGATACAGGCTTTTCTTGCGGCAATCCCCGCAGGCAAAAATACCCTCAACCGAGGTAGCCATAACTTCATCCGCGATTATAAACCCCCCCTCATCCATTTTTAATTTACCTTTCAAAAATATTGTCTCAGGCTCATACCCTATATAGATAAAAACACCGTCGCAACTAAAATCGCTCTCCTTGCCGCTTAAAAGGTCTTTTATTCTTACCGCTCCTACCTTCTGCGCCCCTTTTATCTCTGTGATCACGCTGCTTAAAATAAAGTTTATTTTTTTATCCTGCTGTACCTTCTCCTGAAGTATCATTGATGCCCGCAGGTCCTGCCTGCGGTGGACTATATTCACGGAGGATGCGAAACGGCTCAGATAGAGAGCCTCTTCGGCAACCGCGTTTCCTCCTCCGACGATCACCACTTTCTTTTCTTTATAAAATGGGGCGTCACAGGTAGCGCAGTAGGAAACACCCCTGCCGGTATATTTTTCCTCACCCGGAACATTCAATTTACGGGCCCGGGCGCCTGCGGCGATAATGATCGCGAGGGATTCATGCAGTCCGCTCGAAGTTTTGACTGTTTTCTTGGCGCAATCCAGCTCAATAACCTCATCACTCTCTATTTTCACGCCCAGCTCCCTGACCTGCTTCTCCATCCGGCTGATCAACTCTGCGGTAAGTATCCCTCCGGGAAAACCGGGATAGTTCTCGATACTCTCGCTCATCAATATCCTGCCGCCTAAGGACATTTTCTCAATCAGAAGAGTATCCAGCCGGCTGCGGCCGGCGTAAAGTGCTGCGGTCAATCCTGCCGGACCTCCTCCTATAATGATCAGGTCATGCATAATTCAATTCTCCGTAAATCGAAGAGGCCTGGAATGAAGAACGCGCCTTTGGAGCGCATAAAGCTTTTCTAAAGCCCATGGTTTTGGCCAGCTCCGCCAACTCATCAAACTCACCCGGCTCTATAAACCTCTTAACCGGGTGATGGCCGGGTGATGGCCGAAGATACTGGCCAAGGACCAATATATCACACCCTGCTGTTTTTATATCCCGCATAGCAGCGATGATCTCCTGACTGCTCTCCCCTAATCCCAGGATCAAGGATGACTTGGTAACCATCGCGGGGTTAAATTCCTTAATGAGTTTCAACACCGCTAAAGTCCTCTTATAATCTGCCTGCGGCCGCACCAATGGATAAAGCCGGCTTATCGTTTCAAGATTGTGGCCTATCACATCCGGACCGGCATCAACAACCGCCTTGATTCTTTCTCTCTCGCCTTTAAAATCCGGGATCAATAATTCTATCCTGATTTTCGGCAGATAATCGCGCAACCGCGCTACCGTATCAACAAAAATCCGCGCTCCTCCATCTACCAGGTCATCGCGGGTTACCGAGGTGATCACCGCGTAATCCAGGCCCATCTTACGCACGCTGCAGGCGATCCTGGCTGGTTCACCCGGATCAGCGGCAACCCCACAGGAAGTTTTTTTTACCGCGCAAAAGGCGCAACTCCTGGTGCATCTATCACCAAGTATCAAAAAGGTCGCGGTGTGCTGCTTAAAGCAAGAATTGATATTCGGGCATCTTGCTTCCTGGCAGACAGTATGAATATCTCCAGATTTAAGCTGCTCCCGCAAATCTTTCACAGAGTTATCCGGAAGATCCTGCTTGAGCCAGGCTGGCAATCTATTCCTCATAATATAATCAAAGCTTCAATTTACAGGTTTTATTGCTTTCCTTTAAAACCGATAATCTTCTTTTTATGCGCAGCTTTTCCAGTAAAGACGCGTAATCAATGATCAATATACCCTTTAAATGGTCTATCTCATGCTGCAATACGCAGGCAAAAAGATCCTTTGCCTCTAATTTTACGGGATTCGCGTTTTCATCTAAAGCCTCAACCCAGACCTGTTTTGCCCTCTTGACCTTAATGCATACTCCCGGCACGCTCAGGCAGCCCTCCTGGATAGCCTGGCTTCCCCGGCACTTTACTACCTTCGGGTTAACCAACTTATAAAGACCTTCCCCGATAT
>JAHFFQ010000149.1 GCA_023247875.1 Candidatus Omnitrophota bacterium
TCAGCTGCTTTGATAAGCCTGCGCGCTTCTTTTATAAGTTTCCCGGCTGCCATATCCGGCTCAAATTTAAAGCCCGCTAAATAGGAACGGGGCTTTAACTTACGCAGGGAATTTATGATCTTAGGCGTTGGTTTAAGGATCAGCTCCAGACTTTTATTATGGGAACTGATTTTTTTATTGCTTACTGACCTGGGTTTAAAGTCAGAAACCGCGGCCGCCTGAATTACGATATCATAATTTTTATCAAGCTCCTTCTTAATTAAGTTATTTAACTCATCAAAGAAGGTAAAACGTTTCAGGCTCACCAAATTATTCAATCCTGAAGCCTCAGCCGGGCCAAGTAAAAGGGTTACCCTGCAACCCTGTTGAGCAAAATTATTAGCTAACAAAACGCCGGTTTTTCCGCTAGCAGTATTGCTTATGACCCTTACATTATCGATAGGTACCCAAGTGGGCCCTGAGGTTATCAAAACTTTCTTATTTTTTAAATTAGTAGCCAATTTCTTTCAGTATTGCCTTTAAATCAGGTTTGATCAACTTTGGTTTTTTTACACTTTTCATCGCCCTCTCCGGGTCCTTTAAACCGTGGCCGGTCAATATACAAACGATCCGGCATTTATTTTCCGAAAGCGGCTTCTTAAAATACCCGCTCTCTATCAATTTTAACAGGCCGGCGATTGAAGCAGCAGAGGCAGGCTCGGCAAATATCCCTTCTTTTTCCGCCAGTATCTTGTAAGCCCGCAGTATTGCCGCATCCGAAACCATATCGATCAGGCCCCTGGATTCATCGCGCGCCTCAAGGGCACTCTTCCAGCTTGCCGGATTGCCTATGCGTATGGCAGTGGCGATCGTTTCGGGATTTTTGACCGGTTTATTCCTGACGATAGGAGCTGCACCCTCTGCCTGAAAACCCAGCATTACCGGAAGCTTGCTGCTTTTTCCGGATGATTTGTATTCTTTATATCCTTTCCAGTAGGCGGTAATGTTACCGGCGTTTCCTACCGGCATAACCTGAAAATCAGGGGCATCACCAAGATGATCGCATATTTCAAAGCTCGCGGTTTTTTGCCCTTCAATACGAAAAGGATTCAAGGAGTTTACCAGGGTTATGGGGTATTTGGCGGCGATCTCTTTGACCAGATCAAGTGCTTTATCAAAATTTCCTTTAACTGCCAGGACCCTGGCCCCATGGATCAATGCCTGGCTGAGTTTTCCCAGGGCGATCGCCCCGCTGGGGATAAGCACGATGCATTTTATCCCTGCTACCGCGGCATAGGCTGCTGCCGAGGCGGAGGTATTGCCGGTTGAGGCGCAGATGACTGCCGTAGCCCTCTCCTGGCAGGCCTTGGATATAGCCAAAGTCATTCCCCGGTCTTTAAATGAACCTGTGGGATTAAGCCCCTCGTATTTTAAATACACCTCTATATTCTTTCCCGCCAGCTTACTTAGGTGCCCCGCGTAGATCAAAGGGGTGTTCCCTTCATTCAAGGTAATTACAGGTGTTTTCTCGTCAACCGGAAGGAATTCCTTGTATTCCCGGATGATTCCATTATAGCTCTGCCGGCTCATTAAACACCCTCAATTCTTATGGCTACTGATTTCTCCTTAATATCCTGTAACCTGTCGATCATTTTCAGGGCGGCGCGTAAATTCTTTTCTTTTGCCTGATGCGTGATCATAACAACAGGCACAATGCTGGATTTTAACCTCTCCTTCTGGGTAACTGAAGCTATGCTGATGCCGTATTTTGCCAGGACACCGGAAATCTTGGCCAGTACCCCGGGCTTGTCAACCGCTGTGATGCGAATATAATATTTGTTTTCAAATTCATCTATTTTTCGTAAGCTTTTGACCAGGCTGTCTTCAATAATATTTAAAGTCGGCCGGAAAAGGCCTGCTTTTATATCCTGGGTAAGATCGGCAATATCGGAAACAACTGCCGAGGCAGCGGATAATTGCCCTGCTCCCGGGCCGTAAAACATCAATTCTCCTGCCAGGTCGCTGGAAACATAAATAGCGTTAAAAACCCCGTCAATTGAGGAGAGCAGGTGTTCCCGGGGCAGAAAAGTAGGATGTACCCTGACCTCTAATTCATCGGCTTCCTTCTTGGCGATAGCCAGTAATTTTATCTCGTACCCCAGTTCTTTGGCATAGGCTATGTCAGCGCTGGACACCCGCGAGATCCCTTCTATAAAGATATCTTTAAGACTGACGATCCTCCCAAAAGCCAGGTAAGTAAGCAATACCAGTTTGTGCGCCGAATCAACCCCCTCGATATCCAGGGTCGGGTCTTTTTCCGCAAAGCCTTTGGCCTTGGCTAAATTAAGCGCGCTGGCAAAAGAACAGTTTTCTTTGGACATCTGGGTAAGCACGAAATTCGATGTACCGTTGACAATGCCGAAGATGCTGCTGAATTTATTAGCCACCAGCCCTTCCTTGATGGATTTGATGATCGGGATTCCGGCGCCTACGGAGGCCTCAAAATAAATATTTTTCCCCCGTTCCGCAGCCTCGGCGAACAATTCCCTGCCGTGTTCGGCCAGGAGGGCCTTGTTGGCGGTAACCACATGTTTTCCCTTTCTCAAAGCGGATAATATATATTCCTTTGCCGGGTTTATGCCGCCCATCACCTCCACGATAATGTCGATCTGCGGGTCATTGATTATTTCATCGGCATTGGCGGTAAGCAGGGATCTGTCAACCTTTACCTCTCTTTTCCTGAGGATATCCTTGTCGCAGATCTTTTTAACGGATATCTCTATCGCGATCTTTTGCGCCAACAAAGCCCTTCTCTGCTGCAGTATCTTGACCACGCCGCAGCCGACATTACCGAACCCGATTAGCCCGATATTGATCTTTTTCATAACTTACCCTTTCTTGAGATAATAGCCCACTGTCTCATTGATAATTTTACGGTGCTTCTCGTCAATCGCCAGAAAGACAAGGCGGGTGTCGTAAATTATATCTTTGGTAATTTCCTTGGACTCCAGGACCTTGCCGATAAGCATGATCGGGTTGGGGTCAAAGGGCAGCCGGATCTCAAGGGCCAGGTTTGTCCCCGGATTGAACTGGCAATTAGTGGTAAGCAGCATCCCGCCGAGGCTTAAATCCC
>JAHFFQ010000030.1:0-1513 GCA_023247875.1 Candidatus Omnitrophota bacterium
GCACCTTTGGCAATACCACAGATACGCACGGTCTTTGCGCCGATCTTTAAACTCGCGGTCACCTCTTTACTGAAGGTATCCGTGGTCATGATCGCTCTCTCTGCTTTATGGATACCCGAGCCGGATAATCCGCTGACAAGCTCAGGAATGGCCTTCTTGATCCTGGCAACATCAAGCCTTTTGCCGATGATCCCCGTGGAGTTGGCCAGGACGCTGTTTTTTGCGATCTGTAATTCCCGGGCTACTGCCCTGGCGCACTCCGCAGCATCCTGTATACCCGCTTTACCCGTAAAACAGTTGGCATTACCGCTGTTAACCAATAACGCCTGAAATTTTTCCCCGGACCTAAGATGCTTTTTGCAGAGCATAAGCGGAGCGGCGATAATACTGTTAGTAGTGAACTTGGCGCAGGCGACGGCGGGAAACTCTGAATAAAGCAGGGCTAAATCCAGCTTGCCGGATTTCTTTAACCCGCTAGCTACCCCGTTTGCCTTAAAGCCGGCGGGTAAAACCGCTTTCAGGATCTTTTTCATAGTAATCCGGCGGTCTCCGGCAATTTATACATTATATTCATATTCTGCACCGCCTGGGATGAGGCGCCTTTCAATAGATTATCGATCGCCGATATCGCGATGATCATCCGGCCAAAATCCTTGACCCCGATATCACAGAAATTCGTTTCCGCCACATCCTTTATCCTCGGGAATGCTCCATCCGGCTTTATCCGGATAAACGGCTCATTCTTGTAGAACCTCTTAAATAATTCAGTGAGATTCTTATACCCGAGTTTAACACCGGGAACCTTCTTAAGATAAATAGTCGAAAGGATCCCCCTCTCGATCGGCAAAAGATGCGGCACAAATGTCACATTTACCTGCTTCCCCGATATTTTTGAAAGAAGCTGATCCATCTCCGGAGCATGTTGATGCACGTTGACTTTATACGCCCTGAAATCACCCTCGATCTCCGAAAACAGATATTCCTTCTCCAGCTTCTTTCCGGCGCCGCTTACCCCGGATTTAGCGTCAATAATGATAGAATCCGGGTCAACCAGATTTACCGCCAATAGCGGGGCTAAAGCCAGGATAGCCGACGTCGGGTAACAGCCGGGGTTAGCCAATAACCTGGCAGATTTTATCTTTGCCCGGTTAAGCTCAGGCAGTCCATAAACCGCCTCCCTTAAATTAACGGTATCCTTATGAACGGCTTTGTAGTATTTTTCAAAAACCTTCGGGTTCCTGATCCGATAATCCGCGCTTAAATCAATGACCTTCTTGCCTAAACTTAAAAGCCTGGGCGCGAATTTCATGGATACGGTGTGCGGCAGGGCCAGGAAAACCAGGTCGCAATCTTTGCGTATCTTTTGCCAATCCGGCTTTGTGCAAACCAGGTCCAGCCGGTGCTTGAATTTAGGGAATACTTCGGAAATAACCTGTGCCGACTTGCCGGTATTAAAAAGATGGGTGATCCTGACGTTAGGGTGGTTAAGCAGCAACTCAATAAGTACCCCTCC
>JAHFFQ010000030.1:1613-11789 GCA_023247875.1 Candidatus Omnitrophota bacterium
CCCGCCAATAAAAAATCCCGCTCACCCAGCGGGACTTTTTATTTAGCTTATTTTCTAACTGCTATATTCTATCTATAGCTCCTTGTTACCTCTTTGTCCACTGGAAGCGCTTACGCGCGCCTTTCTGGCCGTATTTCTTACGCTCCTTCATGCGCGGGTCGCGGGTCAAATAACCGTTCTTGCGAAATGTCTCTTTAAAGTTTGCGTCCGCCAAAAGAAGGGCCCTGGCAATGCCTAAACGCAAAGCTCCGGCCTGGCCGGTCAAACCTCCGCCGGTTAGCCTGGCTGCGATATTAAATTTATTAGCACTTTCCGTAAGGGCCAAAGGCTGCTTAACGATGATCCGGTCGGTCTCGCGCAGGAAATATTTTTCAAAAGGCCGGTTGTTGATCACGATCTGGCCCGTGCCAGGCTCCATACGCACCCTGGCAGTGGATTCTTTGCGCCTTCCTAATGCTATATATTTAGCTAGATCATTCATTTAAATTTAAACCTCCAAAACAAGCGGTTTTACTCCTGTCAAATCATGTTTATCATCGGCATAAACCTTCAGTTTCTTGATCAGGTCCCTGCCTAACGGTCCGGAGGGAAGCATCCTCTCTACCGCTAAATGTATGACTGTAGCCGGCCTCCTGGCCAAAAGCACCTCTAAAGTAACCTCTCTTTGGCCGCCGGGATAACCGGAGTACCTGCGATAGACCTTCTGCTTGAGCTTGCGTCCGGTAACCTTAATCTGCCGGGCATTGATCACGATCACCCCATCCCCGGTATCCAGGTGAGGAGTAAAAATAGGCTTGTGCTTTCCCCTTAAGATAGTGGCGATCCTGGTAGCCAGGCGGCCGAGGATTTTACCCTTGGCATCAGCAATATACCACTGCCTTTTAATATCTCCGGATTTAGCTGTATAGGTCTTTTTCATAGAAAGATAAGTATATCAAATTTACGCGTAAAGTCAAATAATTTCTAGCTTTTTTTCCAAAAGAACACCAAGGCGAAGACGGCCAAAACGACCATGATCTCCCGAAAGCCAAATACCGCCTTTCTTATTTTCAGGCTATATGCGGTTGAAGGATTCCTGAATACCAAGAAATGCTCGCTTTCTCCTAGTTTAGCCAACCTATACTGAAGTCTTATGCCGTTTATAAACTGCCTATCCATATCCTTGGGCAAAAGGATTATGTTGGCGACCGATAAAGGGTTAACCCGCACGGAAGGTGACACTTCGGGAAAGGTGGCGTTAGAGGTAGCCCTTTGCGCCAGTGCCCCCAATATCACCCCGGAAAAATTGATGCCGGAATAAATGATATCCTCCTTTACGGAATTCTTCCTTATGATATCCGCGGCGGGAAGATACATCCGGGGAAACCAGATAGAATCTCCTTTTCCAAGTAATATGCCGCTAAGAACAGAATCCATCCACTCCACCTTACAGCTTGTCCTGTTTGAGCCCGCCGGCTTATCCAGGATCACCGCGGGTGAAACAAATAAGATAAATAATAACAAGGCCCCGGTAAGCATCCTTTTGGCTTTAAGCACATGAGCTTTTAACCATTGCCAAATCCACTGCATAGCCAAAGCAGCAAGAAAAATTACCGGAAGATACCCCTCTGCCGAAAGAAAACGGTAAGGATATGGCAGAAAAATAAAACCGGCTAAAAATAAGCTGATAAAAAGCTTGTAGCTGGACGCCATTTTGGCTGCCAGAAATAAACCAAAGCCGGCCAGGATATAATCAACCACCTTGAGCTGAAGATGAAATTTTCCCGGGAAAGCATTCCCGACTGGTTGAATAAACGGCAGATTTCGAAGCTCAAAAGACAGCATCGGCAGGGCTAACAGTGACGAATAGAAAATAACCCTTAAGGAATCCCTTCTATAATCTTTATTCATTGCCGCGTAAATAGCGCTGCTTAAGACGAAAAACCAGGGAACGCTGATATGCGTATAGAAACAAAGGGTAAGCAGAATAACTGCGCGCAGAACCCTCTTCTTGAATAATTCGCCCAGCGAAAGAAAACCCAGGGTCAGGGCAAGAGAAGCGGGGATATGATTAGAGAGAAAAGTAAAAAAAGCAAACGAGGAAGCAAAAGCGGCAGTAACGAAAAAACCCAGTTCTTCACCGTAATTTTTTCTTATAAAATCCCACAGGACTAATAAGAACACGACCGGAGAAGCGCCTTCCAATAACTTAGCGAGCAATACTACGCTAGCGCCCGCTTTCATGAGCAGGGCCAGAAAGATATGAAATAAAGGCGGATATATATTAGGCCTGCCAAAGGGCGCGTACTCCCAGAAATCCCAGGTGCAGTACCCCCCGGACTGAATAAATCCCCAGGCACTCTGTAGATGATAATAAATATCCATGAACTGAGGGAACGCAGGCAACCGCAACAACTGCAAAGCAATGAAGACAAAAATAATTACCCGGGAAAAATACTTCACTTAATACCTCACCTTCATCAGACATAACCCTTTAGCCGGGAGTGTCGGACCGGCGCAGGTGCGGTTTCGCGATTCCAGAATCTTACGCATGCTCCCCTCCGCAAACCTCCCCCTGCCGATCTCAAGCAAGGTGCCGGCTATATTCCTGACCATGTTATACAGGAAGCTGTCCGCCTCAATATCAATGTGCAGTAAATTCTTGTCTCGGGATATTTTAATGCTCTTTATGGCCCGCACCGGATTTCTCTCTCTTTGCTCAGATGCCTGGAATGATTTAAAATTATGCTTACCCACGAGGGCCTTTGCCTCCCTGCGCATCAACCCTATATCCAAATGATGAGGGAAAAAATAGAGATGTTTGGCCGAAAGCGCGGAGGAATATTTACGGTTTAGGATCGTATAGCGGTAAACCTTGGATTTGGCAGAAAAACGGCTGTTAAAATCCAGGGGGACTTTTTTTACCCGGGATACTTTGATATCTTCGGGCAACAAGCAATTAAGCCCCCAGCGCAATTTATCAAGCGGGATTTTAGAGCCAGTCTTAAAGTTAGCTACCTGCGAGAGGGCATGCACACCTGAATCAGTGCGACCTGCCACGATCAGCTTAATATCTTCCTGCAGTATCTTTTTAAGGGTTTGTTCGAGGATATTCTGGATGGTCCTTGAAGCGTTGTATTTTAGCCTGGCCTTTTGGCAGTTTTGCACCTGCCAACCGTAAAAGCGGGTGCCGTCATACTCTATTTCGAGTTTGAGATTAGGCATTCGGCAATTTGCACGGCATTGGTAGCAGCACCCTTGCGCAGGTTGTCCGCTACCACCCACAACCAAAGTCCTTTTTTGTCAAAGGCATCCTGGCGGACCCTCCCGACAAAAACCTCATCCCTTCCCTCCGCATCTTTAGGCATGGGATACAGATTATTTTTGGGCTCGTCAATAAGAATGACTCCCGGGGACTTGGCTAAAAGCTTCCTGCAGGCATCGGCGCTTATAGGTTTAGCTGTCTGGATGTAAACGCTCTCGGAGTGGCCTGTCCTGACCGGCACACGCACAGTGGTCGCGGATATCTTGATCGACGGCGCGTGCATTATCTTGTGCGTCTCATTAACCAGCTTCCACTCTTCATTGGTGTACCCGGCTATAGCGGAGTAGCCGGTACGCGCCTCTGCGCAGTAATCGCCTTTAACAAAAGAACCAATGTGAGGAAAAACATTATACGCCAATTGCTGCGGCATAGCTTTATTCGAAACAGCTACGTTCACGTTGTTGAAACCGGCTTGGGCTATTAAAAAGTTTTCTTCTTTCAACTGCTCAACCGCGCTTTTCCCCGCGCCGCTGGAGGCCTGTAAAGTAGTAACGATGACCTTCTTTATACCCACTTTCCTGTGGATAGGATTTAAAGCCACGACCATCTGGATCGTAGAGCAATTAGGGTTGGCGATTATGCCTTTATGTTTTTTTACATCCTGTGCATTTACCTCGGGGACCACTAAGGGGACTTTGGGATCCATGCGAAAATCCGCGCCGTTATCGATAACCACCGCCCCCCTCTTGACAGCTTCCTTGGCGTAAGTGACCGCCGCGCCCTTCTCCCCTTCGGTCCCGGCGAACAAAGCGATATCCATCGTGTTAAACGCGTCGGCAGAAATAGCCTGCACCGTGTATTTTTGGCCGTCCACCTCTATCTCTCTTGCTGAACGGGCAAGCACGCGTAATTCAGCTACGGGAAAATTCCGCTGCTTTAATACACGCAGCATCTCGATGCCTACTACCCCCACCCCGACTACCGCAACATTATATTTTGTTTTTTTCATTTTAGCCTCTCTGCTACGAGATCGCCGACTTCGGAAGTCGAGTAACCCATTTTTCCGGCAGCCAGTGATTTTAAATCCTTATTTACCAGGCCGATCACCGCGTTTTCAACAGCCTTACCCGCCTCCGGATCCCCTAAATTATCCAGCATCATCCCCACGGCGCAGATCGCAGCCAGCGGATTAATAACATTTTTACCTGTATATTTAGGAGCTGAACCGCCGATGGGTTCAAACATGGATACCCCTTGCGGATTGATATTTCCGCCTGCCGCTATCCCCATGCCGCCCTGGATCATCGCCCCCAGGTCGGTTATGATATCCCCAAACATGTTGTCCGTAACGATCACGTCAAACCATTCCGGGTTCTTCACAAACCACATGGTCGTCGCGTCTACATGCGCGTAGTCGGTAGCTATATCCGGATACTCCAGCGCAACCTCATTAAATACCCTTTGCCAAAGATCCCAGGCATAGGTCAAAACATTGGTCTTACCGCAAAGGGTAAGCTTCTTTCTTCTATTCCGCTTACGCGTATACTCAAAGGCATAGCGTATGCAGCGCTCCACCCCCTTTCGGGTATTGTAGGAAATCTGGATAGCGACCTCATTTTTTGTGCCCTTGTCTTTAAATTCACCCATTCCTTTATAAAGGCCCTCGGAATTTTCACGCACCACTACAAAATCAATATCTTCGGGCTTTTTATCTTTCAAAGGGCAATACGCGGAGTTGTATAGTTTAACCGGACGCAGATTAATGTACTGGTCGAGGCCAAACCTCAACTTAAGTAATACCCCTGTTTCAATGATCCCGGGCTTTACATCAGGATCACCCACCGCTCCGAGGTAGATCGCGTTGTATTTCTTCAGTTCTTCGATATCGCCGTCATCAACAAGCTTACCGGTTTTTAGGTATCTCTTGCCGCTGAAATCAAAAAATTTAGTTTCGTATTTAAAACCGAATTTTTTACCGGCCTGCCCTAAAACCTTTAAGCCCTCGTTAACCACCTCCGGCCCTGTCCCGTCACCGGGTATTACCGCGATTTTATACATTTGAGCACCTATAAGTTTTATCCAGCGAAATCCCGCCGAATATGCCAAAATTATTTACGACAATTTTGGCATATGTTATGAGGCGGGATCTTGGGTTAATGTTACTTTTCCCTCTTTTTGATATAATTCATTAATCCGCCTTCCTCCACGATATCCCGCAAAAATTCCGGGAAGGCCTCTGTTTTATAATTTTGCCCTTGCGTAATATTCTTGATTATACCTCCAGCCAGGTCGATTTCAATAATATCCCCCGCCTTTATCTTATCCGCATCCGGGGACTCTAAAAACGGCAAGCCGATGTTGATAGCGTTCCTGAAAAATATGGCGGCAAAACTTTTGGCGATCACCGCAGAAATCCCGCAGCCTTTGATCGCCAGAGGCGCATGCTCCCTGCTTGAGCCGCAACCGAAATTATTTTCGGCTACGATTATGTCCCCCGGGCTGACCGCCTGGGAGAATTCAGGATCAATGGTCTCCATGCAATGCTTGCCCAGCTCTTTGGCGTCGGTAGAGACCAGGTATTTAGCGGCGATAATATCGTCCGTGTTTATATCATCCCCGAACTTATGTACCTTCCCCTTTATGACCATTCATTTCTCCTCTGGGGACGGTTCTTGAGACAAAGGAAAACTGTCCCTTTTTAGGGGACAGTTCTGCTTTGGCTTGAGAACCGTCCCTAGCTTATATTTTATCAGGATGAGTGATCCTTCCGGTTACAGCGCTTGCCGCGGCAACCGCTGGGCCGGAAAGGTAAACAAAAGATTTAGGGCTTCCCATCCTTCCCAGGAAATTTCTGTTGGTCGTGGCAATTGCTACTTCCCCTTCGGTCAAAATACCCATATGCCCGCCTAAGCACGGGCCGCAGGTAGGCGTAGAAAATACCCCCCCAGCCCTGACAAATATTTCCGCTAATCCTTCTTTTACCGCCTCCAGGTAAATCTTTTGAGTCGCCGGAAAAACTATTAATTTTACCCCGGGTGCCGTTTTTTTACCCTTAAGTATTTTGGCGGCAATGCGCAAATCCGAGATCCGGCCGTTGGTGCATGAACCGATGACCACCTGATCGACCTTTATATTTTTTAGGGAGCTTGCCGGCTTGACATTGCTGGGTAAATGCGGACAGGAAACCTGCGGCTCTAACTTTGTAACATCCCACTCATATGTTTTTTCATATACGGCATCGGGGTCTGAATGATAGAATTTCGGCTTACGCTTAAAACTGCTGACGAATTTCCTGGTAATTGCATCCGGCGCGATCAGGCCGGCCCTTGCCCCGGCTTCGATGGCCATATTAGACATAGTAAACCTGTCATCCATTCCCAGCGAGCTGATCACCGGGCCGCAAAACTCCATTACTTTATACGACGCTCCGTCAACGCCGATCATGCCGATGGTATAAAGGATCAGATCCTTGCCTCCTATCCATTTACCCGGCTTACCTTTATATATGAATTTAATGCTTGCCGGTACTTTAAGCCAGCATTTACCGTCAATGTAAGCGCGGGCCATATCCGTAGAGCCGACCCCGGTCGCATAAGCGCCCAAAGCGCCGTAAGTACAGGTATGGGAATCAGCACCAATAATCAGGTCACCCGGAAGGACGATCCCCTGTTCCGGCAGAAGGGCATGCTCTATCCCCATGCGGCCGACCTCAAAATAATTCCTGATCCCCTGCTCCCTGGCAAAATCCGCCAGGACCCGGCACTGATTGGCGCTTTTTAAATCCTTGGCCGGAGCAAAATGATCCGGCACCAGGACAACTTTATTCTTATTGAATACCCGCTTAAAACCGGATTTCTTGAACTCCGAGATAGCCAGGGGCGCGGTAATATCATTGGCCAGGGCAACATCAACATTTGCCTGGATAAATTCACCCGGCTTGATGTTTTTGCGGCCGGAATGCGCCAGCAATATTTTTTCCGCGATTGTATAGCCCATAATTGATTTAGAATTTATGCAAACTTCTTTACGATAAGGGAGGCGTTATGTCCGCCGAAACCTAAGGAGTTGGACATGCAGGCTGTTATATCCGCTTTACGCGCTGTATTAGGCACATAATCCAGGTCACACTCCGGGTCGGGGTATTCGTAATTTATAGTAGGGGGAACTACCCCATCTTTACTCGCCAGGCAACAAGCCACAAATTCTACTCCCCCGGCTGCTCCCAAAAGATGTCCGGTCATGGATTTAGTAGAAGAAACCATTACCTTCTTAGCATACTGGCCGAATGCCTTTTTCATGGATAAAGTCTCGATCTTGTCATTAAGTTTGGTAGAGGTCCCGTGCGCATTGATATATTTTATATCCTCGGGCTTCATCTGCGCGTCCTTCAGGGCACAAGTCATTGCCTTCGCCGCTCCCTCTCCCTCGGGGTCCGGGGCGGTTATATGATACGCGTCGCAGCTCATCCCAAAACCAACGATCTCGGCAATAATATTAGCCTTCCTATTCTGCGCGTGCTCCAGGGTCTCTAAGACCACCAGGCCGCTTCCTTCAGCCATCACAAAACCATCGCGCTGGAGGTCAAATGGCCGGCTGGCCTTCTGCGGTTCATTATTCCTGGTAGAAAGCGCCTTTAACGCACAGAAACCGCCTACAGCAGTAGCCACAATGCAGCTTTCCGTGCCTCCGGTAAGCATAACATCCGCGTCACCGTAAAGGATCATCCGATATGCCTCGCCTATGGCATGCGAACCCGATGCGCAAGCAGTAGCCACGCAGGAGTTTGGCCCCTTTAACCCGTGGATAATAGCGACCATACCACTGGCCTCATTTACAATAAGCATAGGTATAAGAAATGGCGACAGCCTGGAGGGGCCCTTGGCAAGAAAAACTTTATACTCTTCTTCAATAGTACGCAGACTGCCGATGCCTGAACCGATCATTACTCCTATGCGGCTTCTGTCCTCCTTATTTAAATCTAGACCGGATGACTCGATAGCCTGTTTAGCGCTGGCTATAGCGAACTGCACAAATTTAGCCGTCCTTTTAGTATCCTTGAGGGATATCCCGTAATGGGTAGGGTCAAAATCCTTTACTTCCGCCGCGATACGGGAGTCAAAATTCGCGGCATCAAAGCTGGTGATCGGCCCGACCCCGCTTTTACCCTCGGTTAAAGATTTCCAGAAGCTGGCAACATCATTGCCGACCGGCGAAATTACCCCTAAACCTGTAATCACTACCCTTTTTTTCATCATACCCTTCAGTTATAATTTACCCCGCCAGGCTAAATGCGGGGTAAATTATTTATTTACTGCTATCTAAATTACTATTTGGCGCTTTTTTCGTCAATATACTTCATCGCATCGCCAACAGTAGCTATCTTTTCAGCGTCCTCATCGGGGATCTCAATGCCGAACTCCTCCTCTAAGGCCATAACCAGCTCTACGGTATCAAGGGAGTCCGCGCCCAGATCATCAACAAATGATGCCTCGGGAGTTACCTCTTCGGGCTTTACGCCTAACTGTTCCGCTATGATTGATTTGACTTTCTCTTGCACTGACATTCTTTTTTCCTCCTTGTGTAGAAACACACACCCGCGCAATTTCCCAGTTAGGGAACATATGTAGCGCGGGGTGTCAATTCCTTAGGCCATCACCATGCCGCCGTCAATTATGATCGTCTGGCCGGTGATATAACTTGACTCATCAGATGCCAGAAACACGCAAAGATTAGCCACATCGCCGGGTGTGCCTAATTTAGCTAAGGGGATCGCCTCCAGCATCCTCTTCTTGATATCCTCGGAAAGCTTGGCGGTCATCTCCGTCTGAATAAATCCCGGAGCTATGGCATTGGCGTTAATATTGCGGCTGGCCAACTCCTTAGCTACTGTTTTTGTAAGAGCGATGATCCCGGCTTTTGAAGCGGCATAGTTTGCCTGGCCCGGGTTACCCATTAAGCCGATAATGGAAGCGATACTGATGATCCTTCCACTCCTCTGCTTGACCATCGGCCTGGATACTGCCTTAATGCAGTTGAATGTACCTTTCAGGTTGACATTGATCACTGCATCCCACTCTGCCTGGGACATCCTAAGCAAAAGATTATCCTTAGTAATCCCGGCGTTGTTAACTAATATATCAACCTTTCCCATTTTGTCAAGAATTTTGTTTACCCCTTCCTCTACCTTTTCATAGCTGGTTACATCCATCTCCAGGGGCAGGGCATTGCGGCCTAAAAGCTCGATCTCCGAAGCGGTTTTCTGGGCTGTCTCAAGGTTAACATCAGCTACCGCGATATCCGCCCCCTCTTTGGCAAAAGCCATCGCGATTGCCTGGCCTATGCCCCTGGCGCCGCCGGTTATCAACGCGACTTTATCCTTTAAACGCATGCTACCTCCTCAAGATATCTTCCTTCTTTTCTATGTTAACAACCTGCGCATTAGAGTCTATGCGCCGCATCAGCCCTTTCAATACCTTTCCCGGGCCGAATTCAAAGAATTTGGTTATTCCCTGCGCCAGCATAAATCTCATCGAATCCTCCCATTTAACGGGAGAATACATCTGGTAAACCAGACTTTCAAGGAGCTGGCCTATTTTATTTTGAGGGCTTGCCGTGTAATTACTTACTACAGGAATAGCAGGAAACGAAAAAGGTGTATTATCCAAAAAATGTTTCAGCTCCGCGGAGGCCTCAAGCATTAGAGAGGAATGAAACCCTCCGCTTACATCAAGTTCAATTACTCTCTTTGCCCCTGCCTGCTCGCAAAGCTCTTTAGCAGTATTTACCGCTTCCGCTTTTCCGGAAATAACGATCTGCCCGGGAGCATTAAGGTTGGCGATCTCGGCCCCGCTTTTGAAACATATATCCTTCACTTTTTCCAAAGGCAGATCAAGCACCGCAGCCATCTTTCCCGGATACTTACGGCTTGCTTC
>JAHFFQ010000031.1 GCA_023247875.1 Candidatus Omnitrophota bacterium
CAGGATTTAAGAAATCAGCTCCAGCTTCAGGCCGATCTTCTGAAGCAAAATCTTCAAGCTTCCCGTGAGGCCCAAGAGTTGGATAAGAGATTAAGCCAGGATTTAAGAAATCAGCTCCAGCTTCAGGCCGATCTTCTGAAGCAAAATCTTCAAGCTTCCCGTGAGGCCCAAGAGTTGGATAAGAGATTAAGCCAGGATTTAAGAAATCAGCTCCAGTCCATAATTCAAAGAGTTGACCAAGCTTCCCGTGAGGCCCAAGAGTTGGATAAGAGATTAAGCCAGGACTTAAGAAATCAGCTCCAGTCCATAATTCAGGATTTCGCGGCTATAAAAAATAATTTTGACCAGATGAACTGCGATTCCAGGGATATGAACCAGAATATCCATCAGATCAGGGATTTCTTTGAGCAAATCGAGAGGCGCCTGGACCTAAAGAAATAATGCGCATAATACTGTTAAACCTTCCCTGGCGTGAAAACAACCGCTGGGGGGTAAGGGCTGGTTCGCGCTGGCCCTTTACATCTGAAGTAGAAAAAAACGGGTATCTCAAATACATCCCTTTCCCGTTTTTTCTCGCCTACTCCACCTCACTTTTAAAGAGCAGGAAACAAGAGGCAAGATTAATTGACGCTGTAGCTGGCGGCCTGGATGAAAAAAGAGTTTTGGATGAAATCAGCTCCGCTAAGCCTGGCCTCATAGTCGTAGAAACCTCCACTCCTTCTTTTAATAATGACATCAGGCTTACTTATGAAATAAAGCGCAAAAACTCAAACTCCAGGATAGTTTTATGCGGTCCGCACGCAACTACCTACGCAAAAGATATTTTGAATGAATATGATCATGTAGATTATATTTTGATGGGGGAGTATGAATATACTTTATTAAGCTTAGTGAAGGAGCTGGAGGGCTCCGGAGACTTAAGGTCAATTTTAGGCCTGACCTATAGGGATAATAAAGATATCCTGGTCAATAAACCAAGGCCGGCAATAGGCAACCTGGATGAACTCCCTTATCCGCAAAGGCAGCCCCCCGATATTTACAGATATAACGACGGGTTCGCGGGACTGCCGGTTCCTAATGTTCAAATGTGGTCAAGTCGCGGCTGCCCATTTAAATGCATCTTCTGCCTCTGGCCGCAGGTAATGTATGGCGGGCATAAATACAGAAAAAGAAATCCGGCAAATGTCGCCGGAGAAATGGAATGGCTTGTCAAGGAATTCAATTTTAAAGCCGTATATTTTGACGACGATACCTTCAATATTGACAAAACCCATGTTTTAGGGATTTGCGAAGAGATAAAAAGGAGGAAGATAAAAATTCCCTGGGCGGCGATGGCCAGGGCTGACCTTATGGATGAAGAATTATTGCGCTCTATGGCCGGCGCAGGTTTATACGCGGTTAAATACGGGATTGAATCAGCAAGCAGTAAGATATTAAAGCTCTGTAAAAAAGATATGAACCTGGCGCGTGCCGAAAAAATGATCAAGCATACGAAGAGTTCGGGTATAAAGGTACATTTGACATTCTGTTTAGGGCTGCCTGGGGAGACAAAGCAGTCAATTCAGGAAAGCGTTGACTTTATCAGCCGGACAAAGCCCGACTCTTTGCAATTTTCTCTGGCTACCCCTTTCCCGGGTACAGAATATTTCAGGTATTTGGAGAGAAATGGCAGGCGGCTATCTGTAAACTGGCCGGATTACGACGGCAATAATAAATATATCTGCGGCATGGAGGAGTTGCATAACCTGGATTTGGAGAGGGTCAAAAGCTGTCTCTCTTCCGGGTAAAGAGAGCTATGGAAAGGGATTCAAATAAACTAGTCAGCATTATCATTGTAACAAGCGGGGTAAAGGATTATTTGCAACGATGCCTTGATTCCGTTAAGCGGCAGAGCTATCCTGATCCGGAAGTGATCGTAATTGATAATTCCCTGGATCCGGATCTTTCCGCCGGGATCCGCGCCTCTTTTCCCTTCGTAAAATTATACTCCAGCCCGCGGAATTTATACTACGGCCCGTCATTGAACAAGGGGATACAGCTAAGCCGGGGTGAATTTATCCTTTGCCTCAATGACGATGTATTCCTGGATAAGGAGTTTATTAGCGAAGCGCTTAAAGGTTTCTTAGTTAAAGAATCAATAGGTATGGTAAGCGGCAAGATCTTACGTCCGGATGGGAAAACCTTAGATAGCACAGGGTTGTTCTTAACCATTTGGCGCACAGCCAGGGAGAGAGGGTATGGCAGGCCGGACAGGGGCCAGTTTGAAAGAGCTGGCTTTATCTTCGGCGTGAGCGGCTCAACAGCTTTTTACCGGAGAAAGATGCTGGAGGAGATTGGGGAGGCTAGCCATTACTTTGATCCGGCCTTTCGTATGTTTTATGAAGACCTGGATATATCCTGGAGGGCTAATAAGGGCGCCTGGCAAGCCTATTATATCCCGGATGCAAAAGCCATCCATGTGCGCGGAGGTTCATGGCGCCCTGATTCCGGTTTAGGGAAGCCTTTTTGCCGCAGGTATCTGAATGACCGGCTGCACAGCGAGTTGATCAAAAACCGCTATCTTACCATAATGAAGAATGAGAGCTTCCCTGGTTTATGCGCCCACCTTCTACCGATTATGCTGTATGATATATGCGCCTGGGCCTATCTTTTACTCTTCCGCAGGAAGGTCATAAATATATTCCTGAGCCGGAGGGAAATTTCTTACCCAAACTTATAATTTCTTATTTCTCCGTCGTCAAATCAGTAATATCATTTCGGGCCGGAATCAAAATTTCCTTGACAATGCCAGTATATTGTGATAAAAAATAGTATAGATACAACATTTTGCGCAATAATTTTGGGAGGTTGGATAAACTAAGTTGGAAAAAATTGGATAGACTATGAAGGGCTCGAAGCGAAGCAGCAAAACCGGGCCCTTATTTTTTTGCCGCAGAAAGCGGCACACCGGCTGATCCTTCAAAGCCGGGTGTATGCCGCAGAAAGCGGCACACCGATCATTCCGCTTAAATTGGGTGTTATGAAAACCGTAGGATTAACATACGATCTAAAAACTGATTATAAATTCAAGGAAGGTGATCCGCTTGATGCCAACGCTGAGTTTGATCATCCTTCCACTATAGATGTTATCGCCAAGGCCATTGCCGCAAACGGCTTTAAAGTGAAAAAGATCGGCAATGCCTCAAATCTGCTTGAAAAAATCGACAATCTCGGCGTAGATATTGTTTTTAACATTTCCGAGGGGCTCACCGGAAGAAACCGCGAATCCCAGGTGCCGATCCTGCTTGAGATGGCCGGGGTCCCTTTTGTAGGGGCCGATGCCCTTACCCTGGGCCTTACCCTGGACAAGGTAATGGCCAAGAAGATTTTTATCGCCGAGAATATTCCTACCCCGAAATTCTTTGAAGTCAGCTCTCCGGAGGCCCTGCTTAACATCGACCACTGTAAATTTCCCCTGATCGTCAAGCCGCGCTTTGAAGGTTCCTCCAAGGGGTTGAGCGAGAGTTCCCGCGTTGAGGATCTGGAGGGGCTTAAAGAGCAGGTGGAGTATATCACCAAAACTTATAAGCAGCCGGCA
This sequence comes from Candidatus Omnitrophota bacterium, assembly GCA_023247875.1. Taxonomy (GTDB): domain Bacteria; phylum Omnitrophota; class Gorgyraeia; order Gygaellales; family Profunditerraquicolaceae; genus UBA6249. Next base: position 3,578 of record JAHFFQ010000031.1, read on the forward strand.
TTGGTTGAAGAGTTCATCTCCGGACAGGAATTTACCGTGGCCATCGTGGGTAATGATGCCCCCGAGGTTATGCCTGTGGTGCAGATAAAGATCGACGGAAGACTTAAGCTGAACGATAAATTCTATACCTTTGCGCGGATCACCTCCGACAGGTTAGAGTACATATGCCCGGCAAAAATAACCCAGGAGTTGAAGAAAAAACTGGATGATCTGGCTTTAAAAGTTTACCGCAGCGTGGACTGCCGGGATTTTGGCAGGGTGGATTTCAGGGTGGATAATGAGGGCGCCCCTTATGTTTTGGAGATCAACCCGCTTCCATCCCTATCTACTGAAGATGTTTTTATGCTCGTCGCCCAGAATATCGGGATTACTTATGAAGCGATGATCGGCAAGATATTAAACAGCGCCTTAAAAAGGTACGGGTTGATTTAGATGAAGGTAGCGCTTACCTACAACTTAAAGAAAAAAGACCCCACTAAGCCCGCGGATTATTTTTCCGAGTGCGACAGCGAGGAAACAGTTAACTCCATTCTCTCGGCGCTCAGGAATAAAGGCCACTCTGTGGAGGCTGTCGACGTAGAATACCCGACTTTGTTTTCTTATTTTAAGAAGAACCGCGTGGATATGGTATTCAATATCGCCGAAGGCAAACACGGCCGTTTCCGTGAATCCGAGGTGCCCGCGGTACTGGATTATTTAAATATTCCTTACACCGGATCCGATACTTTTTCCCTGGCCCTGGCATTGAATAAGGCCCTGACCAAGAAAATATTAAAGGCGGAGAATATCCCCACCCCGAACTTTCAGCTTTTCATAAAGGGGGATGAGGAGCTATCAAGCGAGCTGAATTTCCCCCTGATCGTCAAGCCGAATTGCGAAGGATCGGCCAAGGGAATCAATAAAGCCAATGTGGTAACTAATAAAGATGATCTTCTCGCGAAAGTAAAAGAATGCATAGGTATATATAAGCAGGAGGTTCTGGTTGAGGAGTTTATCGAGGGGAAGGAACTGACCGTGGGAATACTTGAGAACGGCAAAACCTCGATACTGCCGATCCTGGAAATAGATTTTTCATCCTGCAAGAACAGCGGTGAGTATTTTTATTCCTGGCGGATGAAGGAGTATCAAGGAAATATGGATATGGGGCTGGTGCCTACCTTCCATTGCCCGGCCAGATTAGACAAAGAAACGGAAGAGAAAGTAAAAGATGCCGCACTGAGGACACACCGCGCGGTGGGTTGCCTGGATATCTCGCGCACGGATATACGCCTGGATAAATTCAACGTGCCTTATGTATTAGAGATCAACCCTTTGCCCGGGCTAGACCCTAAAGAGTCAAATTTTCCCATTATGGCATATGCTGCCGGAATGGGATATGATGATCTTATCGAGGCCATACTAATAAACGCCTCAGAAAGGAAAAGGCTAAATTGAGCAATCCTTTAGGATTGGAAAACCAGAAGCTCCAGATTGAGACCCCGGCTATCCCGCGTCCGCCAAAACGCTCGCGCGATTATCAACAGATATCCATATACAAAGATGTAAATCCCCTGGATTGGGAGGATTGGCATTGGCAGTTAAAACACAGGATCCGCACCAAAGAGGAACTTTCTCAGATCATTAAGCTTACCCCCGAAGAAGAAAAAGGGATTGATAAGGCCAGGGGTAGGTTAGCTATGGCCATTACCCCTTACTGGGCCAGCTTAATTGATGCTGAAGACCCTAATTGTCCCATAAGGAGGCAATCTGTGCCGGTAAGCGCGGAGTTTTCTATTGCTCCTCATGAAATGGCTGACCCCTGCGCCGAAGACAGGGATTCACCTGCGCCGCATCTTGTGCACAGGTATCCTGACAGGGTGTTGCTTTTGGCTACCGAGCATTGCGCGATGTACTGCCGCCATTGTACCAGAAGGCGGCTGGTGGGAGAACATGAAACAAAAGAAGAGAATCCTTTGACCAGGTTTGACGCGGCTATCGAATATATAAAGGCCAACCGTAAAATAAGGGATGTGCTTATATCCGGAGGAGACCCGCTGATCTTAGAGGATGAAGAGCTGGAGAGCCTTGTGCAGAAGATCCGCGCTATATCGCACGTTGAGTTTTTGAGAATAGGTACGCGTATCCCGGTTACCCTGCCTCAAAGGGTCACCGAGAAGCTGGCCGATATGCTTAAGAAATATTCTCCCATCTGGATGAGTATCCATTTTAACCATCCCAAGGAGATTACCAAGCGTTGCAAGCTTGCCTGTGATATGCTCTCGGAGAGCGGTATTCCGTTAGGCAGCCAGAGCGTGCTTTTAAAGGGGGTCAATGACCGGCCATATGTGATGAAGCGCCTGGTGCATGACCTGCTGCAGATAAGGGTCAGGCCGTATTATATTTACCAGTGCGATCCAGTAAGGGGCACGCAGCATTTCCGCACACCGGTAGCAGCCGGGATAAATATCATTGAAAAGCTGCGCGGTCATACCTCAGGGTATGCGGTGCCTACTTATGTCATTGACGGACCGGGCGGGGGGGGAAAGATCCCTGTCGGCCCCAACTATATTCTTTCCCAGGCAAAGGGCAAATACGTATTGCGTAATTATAAAGGTAAGATTTACACCTATCTTGAGTAACCTTTAGAAAGAAAACGCTTTCAAAATCCCCCGATTTATCCTTGAAAATACCCCCAGTATAATACATACTTAAATTAATAAAGCAGTAGAAATACACAATCCTCCGGGATTTTCCGGCGGGTTTTATTTCCTTAGATAATTAAGAATTTATAAAAGTCTTTAACAAAAAAAAGGGGGGGGAATGAATACAAAATTGGTCATAAGAGTTTTAGCGTTAGTTTTTGTTTTAGGCTTGGGAACTTTATCGGCTTTTGCCGAAGATGAAAGCGGATATATTGATGATTACACCGGAGGATCTCCTATCCAGATAAGCGTAGCAGATTATACCCAACAGGCAAATTATTTTGCCCAGCAGTATCCTGATATGGCGCCGCAATTAAATGCAAATATAGCGAATCTTAATAGTCAAGGTTTTGGTCCGCAAGACATGGTAACTATGGGAGGAGGGGGTTTTCAAGGTAATGATTTTTCTGACGCGAGGGGTATGCTTGCGTCCTCGGGAAGGACATCGCTACCTCCTGTTAGTAGGGTTCAAAGAGACCCCGAGAGCCAACTTAAGATAGACGCGGGTGCCAAGATACTAAATGATGAAATGATAGCTAGAAAAGGAGGCACAACAGTACCGTTAACATCTACTGAACAAAAAGCTGTCGCGTCACAACCAATAGAAGGTTTAAAAGGCCCGGATTTCTGGGCAAAGCAAACCGAGCAGACCAATAAGGAGATAACCTTTGAAAAAGCGATAGCAAAGGAGTTATGGGCTCAAAATGCAGATTTACGTGATAATAATCTTAGCGGAGAGAATCTATCCGGCAAAATGATTGAGCATGATACCGAGCTTGCCAAACTGCATCAGGGAAGGGCAAGTATAGAATCCGGGGCAGATGCGCAATGGAATAGGAATATGGCCAGCAATATGACAGCAAAGATAGGTGATGATAGCGTTAATATTGATTATACGCACTTGGCCGCAGCTTGGGCATCAGGAGAAGTTGTAACAGGCGCGGGAGATGATGGTGAAACTTCTGCTAGAGGGACCAGGAGTAGAACAGGTAGCGGTGGAAATAGTCCAACGCAAACGTCAACAACGCCAACTAGTCCAGCCGAGCAAACAAAAATTCGCGGCCGTACTTTTTTTGATGATGAAAATCCTTCTGCGGGGGCGCCAAAACTATCTTATCCTTCGCAGCAGCCTGCTCCGGTAATGCCAGCCGCGGATGCGACATCAGAGACAATCAGGCAGTTTGTGAATCCGGGTACCTCTTTACAACAGCAGCCTGCTCCGGTAATGCCAGCCGCGGATGCGACATCAGAGACAATCAGGCAGTTTACGGATCCGACTAATTCTGCTAAGACTAGCCCGGAGGGATCATCAATATTAAACAAAGTAGGAAATGCTCTAACTTGGCCTTTTGAGGGAACCTGGGCGAGCTGGCCTTTTGGCAGTAAAGACACAACGGTAGGGCAGCCACCTGCTCCGGCAGCGCCTGGACCACTTGACGGCAATGTTATTCCTCAGTTTGGCGAGAAGAATTCACCAATATTGCCTAAGGCTATGTAAGCTGTTTTAAAGATTGTTTGATTATTCAAAGGCTAGCGTTCATTAAGTAACGCTAGCCTTTTTTATCCCTTGACCCTCCCATTTTCGTATTATATAATTAAACCCTACCCTATTTCTCATATTTAACAGAAGCAAAAGACTATGGAAGCCAAGAATAAAAGGAATTTTATCCTCTTGGGACACGCCCAATCCGGAAAGACCACTCTCGCTGAAAGCCTGCTTTATTTCTGCAAGGCTACTAACCGCAAAGGCAGGGTGGAAGACGGCTCAACCGTAAGCGATTACGGCTTCGATGAGATCGAGAGGAAAAACTCCATAAATTCAAGCTTTCTGTTCTGCGACTATCAAAATTTCCGTATCCAGATCGTTGATGCCCCGGGCTATGCGGATTTCTTTGGGGAGGTTATCTCGGGGTTGCGCGGGGTAGATGGGGCGATCATCGTGGTTGACGCCGCAAGCGGTGTCCAGGTAGGCACAGAGCGCTCCTGGGAAGCCCTGGAGCAGTCAGGATTGCCCTGCATGATCTTTATCAATAAGATGGATAAAGAAGGTGCGGATGTCAACAAGGCCCTTGCCGATATAAAGAGCAGGCTTTCCAAGAACTGCGTGATAATCGAATCATTGGAGGACCCGCTTTTAATGGAGGCCATTGCTGAAAGCGATGACAGGCTGCTGGAAAAGTACCTTTCGGTGTTGAGGCTTTCAATAGATGAGATCAAGGCGGGCTTAGCTGAAGCAGTGCATAAACGCAAGCTTTTCCCCGTAGTCGCCGGTTCTGCCTTTACGGACAAGGGCATAAAAGACCTGTTGGATGACATCATGCAATATCTGCCCAGTCCCATGGAGAGGGTTCCTGTACTTGCGGCTGATCCGGCTAAACCCGAAGAGAAAAAGGAGATACTCCTTAGCGCTGAAGCGCCATTCTCGGCTTTCGTGTTTAAGAACATATCAGACCCTTACGTAGGACAGCTTAGCTTGTTGCGCGTTTTCTCCGGGAAGCTTGCCTCTAATACCGGTTTTTATAATGTAAGCAAAAGGATTAAAGAAAGGGTCGGCCAGATCTACGTATTGCAGGGAAAAGAGCAGCGGCAACAGGAGGAGGCTTCTTGCGGGGATATCGTGGCTATCGCTAAATTAAAGGAGACCGGGGTCGCCGATTCTTTAAGCTCGGAGAAAGAGCAATTTTTGTTTGAGGGAATGAGTTTTCCTGAACCGGCTATATCTTCTTCGGTTAAGCCTAAATCCCGCGAGGACGAAGAAAGGATCTCAGTCGCCCTGCATAAGCTTTGCGCCGAGGATCCCACATTCAAAGTAACCCATGACCCCCAGACCAAAGAACTGATAGTTTCCGGTCTGGGTGACCTGCATCTTGATATTATGGTAGGCCGGATGAAGAAAAGGTTTAATGTGGCGGTGGATCTGGGCACCCCCAAGGTTTCCTATAAGGAGACCATTTCAAAGAGCGCTAAAGTCCAGGGTAAATTCAAGCGGCAATCCGGAGGCCGCGGCCAGTACGGCGACTGCTGGATTACCGTTGAGCCTTTAGAGAGGGGCAAGGGTTTGGAATTTGTGGATAAAATATTCGGCGGGTCAATCCCCCGCAATTTTATCCCTTCGGTTGAAAAAGGGGTGCGCCAGGCAGCCGCAGAAGGTGCTGTGGCGGGTTACCCTATTGAAGATATCCGGGTTACCCTGGTTGACGGCTCCTACCATGAGGTAGACTCCTCGGATATGGCTTTTCAGATCGCCGGATCAATGGCCTTGCGAAAAGCGGTAAGTGAAGCAGGCCCGGTATTATTGGAGCCGATCATGGATGTGGAGGTGACCATACCGGAAGAATCTCTGGGAGGTATCTCGGGGGACATCAACTCCCGGCGCGGGAGGATCATGGGTATGGAGATCAAAGATAAAACCCAGGTAGTCAAGGCACAGGCGCCTTTGTCGGAGATGTTCAAATACGCCAATGACCTGCGTTCAATTACCGCCGGACGCGGTTCGTATACTATGCACTTTTCGCATTATGAAGAGGTCCCGCATAAGTTCGCCGCTTCGATTATCAGCCAATATCAAGCCGCCAAAAAACACGAGGAAGTTTAGCCCCAGACTTTAAAATCATATGAAGATAAGCGTATTTGCTGTTCCCGGCATTCCTTTGGGAAAACAAAATGTAAAAGACCACCGTCTAGATCAGGCGGATAAACTGGTCAGCGCAAAAAAGAAGACCTATGTACAGGTAGATCTGGTAGGTGAGGAGGCGGCGCAGGATGCGGATGTTATCATGACACTTAAGGAAAGCCGGCTAGACCTGATCCTGAAAGACCTGGATTTTGTGGAGACTCGCTTAAGCCGCAATCCTGAAGCTTCCGAAGGCGCATTATTACAGAAACTTAAAAGCGCTCTTGAAAAAGAGGAGTTTATTTCAAGCCTGGGGTTGTCCCCTGAAGAAAATGAGCTGATCTCAGGTTACGGAATTCTTACCCTTAAGCCCGTAGTGGTCGTGGAAAATAATGAGCTTGAGGACTTAGGGGCTTTGTTATTTAAGCTCCTGGGTTTAAGCGGCTTTATTTCATTTCTTACCGTCGGGGATAAAGAAAACCGCGCCTGGTTGATCAAGCAAGGTACTAATGCCTGGGAGGCAAGCGGGGCGATCCATTCGGATATCCAAAAAGGGTTTATCCGTGCCGAGATCATCAGTTTCGCCGATTTTATCCAGGCAGGAGGGGAAACCCAGGCCAAGCAGGCGGGGAAGATGCGGCTTGAACCTAAAGAATATGTGATGCAGGACGCCGACCTCGCAAGTTTTCGTTTTAATAAATAGGGACAAGAAGGAGGAATAAAATAATGGTTAAGATCAAACGGGCCTTGATCAGCTTATCGGATAAAACCGGCATCGTTGAGCTGGCTAAAGAATTAAATAATTTCGGGGTGGAGATGCTCTCTACCGGCGGCACAGCCAAACTTCTGCGCGAGAATAATATCAGCGTAACCGAGGTTTCAGCATATACGGGATTTCCCGAGATGTTAGACGGCAGGGTAAAGACCCTGCATCCTAAGATCCACGGCGGGCTTCTTGCCTTGCGCAACAACCCCGAGCATATGCGTACCTTAAAGGAGCATAACATCGGCCTTATAGACATGGTGGTGGTCAATTTATACCCTTTTGAAAAAACAACCCAAAAGCCGAATGTCAGTATTGAAGAGGTTATTGAGAATATAGATATCGGCGGGCCTTCCATGCTGCGCTCTGCCGCCAAGAACCACCAGTCCGTGGCAGTGATCTGTAACCCCGGACGTTACCCGCAGGTGATCGCCGAGCTGAAAAAAAATAACGGCTCACTTAGCGAAGAATTAATGCGCGAATTAGGCGTTGAAGTATATGGCCACACCAGTAAATATGATGCCGCCATATATAATTATCTCAGCGGCTATTTTAAGGCGAAAAAAGAAACAGAAAGTTTTCCCAAAGAGCTTGTTCTGGGTTTTGAAAAGATCCAGGAGCTGCGTTACGGAGAGAATCCGCATCAGAAGGCAGCTTTCTATAAAGAGAAGGGGAAAGCCGCGGGCTTGATCAACCTAAAGCAATTGCAGGGCAAGGAGCTTTCCTTCAATAATATCCTCGACCTTAATGCTGCCCTCGAATTGGTCAAAGAATTTCGGAATCCCGCCGCGATTGTCGTAAAGCATAACAATCCCTGCGGAGCAGCCGAAGATACAGAGTTAAAGAGAGCGTACTTAAACGCCTGGAAATGCGATAAGCTCTCGGCATTCGGCGGCATCGTTGCTTTAAACCGTAAACTGGACTTAAATACCGCCAAGGTGGTGGCTAAAAGCGGGTTTTTAGAGTGCGTCATTGCCCCGGGATTTGATAAAGAGGCGCTTGCCTTATTCAAAGATAAAAAGAATTTGCGCCTGCTTGAACTCCTGGATTTAAGCCCCATTGATGAGCCGGAATTTAAGCGGGTCTCTGGCGGCATGCTTTTGCAAAGCAAGGATTTAGAGACACTGGACCTGAATAAACTTAAAGTCGTGA
>JAHFFQ010000150.1 GCA_023247875.1 Candidatus Omnitrophota bacterium
GGCATCTACTTCATCAATGAAGATAATGCACCCGCCTTCCAGCTCCGCCAGATTCTGGGCTTTTTTGAAAAGGGAGCGCACGCCGCCGGCGCCGACGCCTACGAACATCTCCACGAATTCCGATCCGGACATGGAGATAAAAGGAAGATTGGATTCTGTGGCTATTGCTTTAGCCAGGTAGGTCTTTCCGCAGCCCGGAGGGCCCAGCATAAGTATGCCTCTTAAGATTTTTCCTCCGATGCGCTGGAGGCTGGCCCGGTCGGTAATTAATTTAACTACCTCCAATGCTTCCTCTTTGGCCTCATCCATACCGATAACATCCTTCCAGGTTATACCCACTTCCTTGCCGGCTATGGATTTTTTCTGGGCCTGGGTAAATGATGAAGCCCCGCGCTTAAAATAAAGCCAATACATCAAAAAGGTATATACAAAGCCGAAAATAAGGGCCATGATGGTCTGCAGGTAGAGCTGCAGCGGGATCATTGCCAGCTGCGACTGCCTAAGGTAGGATTCGGATTCGTTCCAGGCGCGCAGGCCGATAATGATGAAAATAACCAGGGATATGCCTAGCGCGGCTAGAGCGGTAAAGAGGAGCACTTTTAGCCAGTGCAGCTTTATGTAGAACCTGATCTTCTTCCAGTTCATCATCTCTCCATTCTTTGAATACTTAAAAATAACATATCCCTCTTGTTAAGTCAAACGTTTTTCTCACTGATTTTTAGGAACAAACTATTTTTAGCGGGTCCTGCCGGTCGAGCCACCTCGCCGTCCTCACTGTCGTTGCGGGCGGCAACCTGCCTGCCGGCAGGCAGGGGGCTTCGTCTCGACCGTCACCCGCTAAAATAAATCTTTTTTTATCAAAATCCAACTTGACAAAAAATGGGGGGGGTAAGATAATGACTAATACCAATAAGCCCAAATTCAACTGCTGCTATAAATAAGGAAGAGAATATAAGTGAGCAAAGGTTTTATCCCCACATCAAAATCATCAATCAAATCGTTTACCAAACCTAAAAATATTGTATCAGAAAAAGAACATGGTTTTACCTTAATCGAACTGATCGTGGTTATCATTATCGTCGGAATACTTGCGGCAATAGGTATTAGCCAATATTCTAACCTAGTTGAGAAATCCCGCCTTGCCGAAGCTAAAATACGTATAGGCGCTATGAGGCAGCTTGCCTATGAATACTACATGGAGAATCAGGATATGACAAATATACGGTATGCCGACGTGGGGGTGGACTATACCTGCTCAGCCAGCAGTTTCTACAAGTACTGGGTCAACAGTACTTCAACGTTTGTGAACTTAATTGCGGAAAGGTGTACCGACGGTGGGAAGGCCCCATACGGCACCAGGCCCTACCGATATGCTCTTATGTTTTATCCGAGCACGGGGCAGGGCAATTGGTCGTGCGTTTATCTTGATGACGTCTCACCGTGCGGTAGTTGGGCGCATTAGCGTGGCATTCCAGCGCTGACGGGTTTCGGCAGGGGTGTGCTTTCCAAGTCGTCTATTTGGTCTTTGCCTGCCTACCGGCAGGCAGGGGGCTTCGTCTCGACCGTCACCCGCTAAAATAAATCTTTTTTTATCAAAATCCAACTTGACAAAAATCTGAGGGGGGATAAACTAATGACTAATATCAATAAGGCCAAACCAATGCCTCATTGGGTAAGAGGAGAATAATGTTTGCAAACTTTAAAAATATTGTATCAGAAAAAGAACATGGTTTTACCTTAATCGAAATAATTATAGTTATAATTATCGTAGGCATCCTTGCGGCGGTAGGCATGACCCAATACGGTAATACGGTAAGGTGGTGGAAAAAGGCCGGCTTGCCGAAGCTAGAATAGGTATAGGCACTATGCGCCAGCTTGCCTACGAATATTATATGAATAAAGGCAGCCTGACCGACATACAGGACTCCCACGTTGGGGTCGGAGGAGCGTGTTCTTCCGCGAGTTTCTATCGCTTTTCGCTCGGTGTTCGGGATGCAACGTATGCAAATTTGTGCGCAGTCAGGTGTACCTGCGATGGTAAGACACCTAACGTTACTAGCGGGTATATCTATTGTCTCTCGTTTTATCCGTCTACAGGCCAAGGCGCTTGGTTATGCAGCAGTGGTTCCTGTCCCTGACCCTGCTTCTATTTGTTCCCCCTTCCTTAATAGGGACTGTAGACGCTCTATTCAACCCATTATAATCTATTCAGTTACAGAATAAACTTTACTAAACTAAAATATACCTGTTAGATTTTACCTCTTTCTGCTTTCTGCGTCTTTTGTAGTATAGTAGTATAGAGGATAATGGAAAATGGGGTCAGAACTATTTTTCCCTTTGAGTTGCAGGGAGGAAAAATAGTTCTGACCCCATTTTCTTGGGATTCCCTTGACTTGGCTTCTTTTGCGTGTATAATTAAGTTCTCTAAAAAATATTACAACAGGTAGGTTCCCGCCTCATAAAATATGCCAATATTATCGACAATTGGCATATTCGGCGGGATAAATTCGCACACATAACTTACGTTCACTATCGTTCCGTAAGTTATGTGCTCATTTAAAGGAGAATGAAATGGCAAAGATCAAGAAGGTTTTAGGCCGCCAGATCCTGGATTCCCGGGGCAATCCTACGGTTGAAGTTGATTGCATACTGGATAACGGTATCATGGGCAGGGCGGCAGTGCCTTCCGGGGCCTCCACCGGAGATAATGAGGCCCTGGAGTTAAGAGACGGCGATAAGAAAAAATATATGGGTAAAGGGGTATTAAAGGCGGTTGCCAATGTCAACACCGTAATCAATTCCGCGATCAAAGGATTGCCTGCGGATTTTGCCAAGATAGATAAGCTTTTGATCAAACTGGACGGGACGGAATTTAAGTCCAACTTAGGGGCAAATGCTATCCTGGGGGTATCTATGGCTGTGGCCAAGGCAGCGGCATTGGCAAGAAGTGAGCCCCTTTACAGATTTTTAGGCGGAGAGAAAGCAAAAATCCTGCCCATACCTTTAATGAATATCTTAAACGGCGGTATGCACGCCGATAATAACCTGGATATCCAGGAGTTTATGATCAT
>JAHFFQ010000151.1 GCA_023247875.1 Candidatus Omnitrophota bacterium
TGGCGTTTATCGCTTTTAAGGCCGCGATGTTTAAGGTTTCATCTTTTGGGCAAGGCCTGCCCCATTTATATATGCCGTTAAATCCGTTTGACGTGCAGCTTATGTTGAAAGATTTAGGCGAGGGTTTCCGTAGCTTCTGGGAGAACCTGAACGGCTCCTCATTACAGGATTATCAAAGGATATATCTCTAAAATGAAAAAAAACTTACCGGATAAAGCAGGGCATTTCGGGATTTTCGGAGGGAGATTTGTCCCCGAGACGCTGATCTATGCCCTGGATGAATTAGGGAAAGAATATGCCGCCTCCAAGCGGGATAAAAAATTCCGCAAGGAGCTTTCCGATTATCTCAGCGAATACGCCGGCCGCCCTACCCCGTTATATCTTGCCAGGAGATTAAGCAGATACCTCGGGATAAGCAGGGTTTATTTAAAGAGGGAGGACCTGCTGCACACCGGCGCGCATAAAATAAACAATACTTTGGGCCAGGTGCTCCTGGCGGCCAGGATGGGCAAGAGGAGGGTGATCGCCGAGACCGGCGCCGGCCAGCACGGAGTAGCCACGGCAACGGTGGCGGCATTGTTCGGCCTGGAGTGCGACATATATATGGGCAGTGAGGATATCAAGCGCCAGGCTTTGAATGTTTTGCGCATGAAATTATTAGGGGCAAAGGTTATAAGTGTAGAGAGCGGTACCCGCACCCTGAAGGACGCCATGACCGAGGCTTTGCGCGATTGGGTCACCAATGTGCGCCATACCCATTATATTATCGGCACAGTCGCCGGCCCGCATCCGTATCCTATGATGGTGCGCGATTTCCAGGCAGTGATCGGCAAGGAGGCCAGGCAGCAGATATTAAGAAAAGAAAAAAGATTGCCGGATTACCTGGTGGCCTGCGTCGGCGGAGGAAGCAATGCCATGGGGCTGTTCCATCCTTTTTTCAACGATAAAAATGTAAAAATGATCGGGGTTGAGGCAGCAGGCCTGGGGTTATCTTCGGGAAAACATTCTGCCAGCCTTGTGGCCGGCTCTCCGGGGGTCCTGCATGGATGTAAGTCGGATGTCCTGGAGGATAAATTCGGCCAGATCAAAAACGCCCATTCTATCGCCGCAGGTTTGGACTATCCCGGCGTAGGACCGGAGCATGCTTATTATAAAGAGATCAAGCGGGCAGTTTATGCAGCGGTCAGCGACAAGGAGGCCCTGGAAGGGTTTAAATTATTATCCGAAGTTGAGGGTATAATCCCGGCATTAGAATCCGCGCATGCCATTGCTTACCTGAAAAAAGCAGGCAGGGCCGTAAATAAAAATTCAATCGTCATTCTTTGCCTCTCCGGAAGAGGGGATAAGGACCTGCATGAATCGCATTGATAAGAAATTCCATCAGCTTAAGAAAGAAGGAAAACAGGCGTTTATCGCTTTTATCACCGCCGGATATCCTGACCTGGCAACGACTGCCAAACTTATCCCGGAGCTGGAGCGTAAAGGGGTTGATATAATTGAGTTAGGGGTGCCTTTTTCCGACCCTATGGCAGATGGCCCGGTGATCCAGGCCTCCTCAGAGTATGCTCTTAAAAAAGGGACAAATTTAGTCAAGATATTAGATCTGGTAAAGAGGCTGCGCAAAAAGACAGCTTTACCTATATGCCTGATGACTTATTATAACCCGGTTTTCTGTCTTGGAGACAGGCATTTTGTGGATAAGGCGATAGCTTCGGGAGTGGACGGAGTGATCATCCCGGATTTTCCGCCGGAGGAAGCGGCAAAATTTATCCGTTACGCCAACAGAAAAGGATTAGCCGATATTTGTTTCCTTGCTCCTACCAGTTCGGATAGCCGCATCAGGAAAATATCCCGCATTGGCCGGGGATTTATTTATTATGTTTCTTTGACCGGGGTGACCGGCGGACGCAAGGCTTTGGCAGCCGACTTGGAAAAAAACCTGGCTAAGATAAAGAAGCTAACTGCTAAGCCGGTTTGCGTGGGATTCGGTATCTCTACTCCCGCGCAGGTGCGCAGCTTGAGGGGGATCTGCGATGGGGTAATTATCGGGAGCGCTATAGTAAAGAAGATAGGTGAAAATATCGGCAGTCGTGATTTAGTGAAAAAAGTGGCTGAGTTTGTGGGTAAACTTAATGCATAAAAAAACCAGGCTAGATAACGGTTTGAGGATAATCACCAAGCGCATGCCTGGGGTGCGCTCGGTCTCTCTGGGGATATGGATCAATATCGGCGGACGTTTTGAAGCAGCCACTCAAAAGGGGATCTCGCATTTCCTTGAGCACATGCTTTTTAAAGGAAGCGCCAAATATTCCTGCCGATCCATCAAAGAATCCATTGAAGGTGTGGGGGGAGCGCTCAACGGCTTTACCTCCGAGGAGCTTACTTGCTACTTAGTCAAGATACCCGGACGGTATTTATCAAGCGCCCTGGATATTTTATCCGATATGGTGCTCAACCCCTCCTTAAGGCCGGTTGATATAAAGAAGGAAAAGACGGTCATCCTTGAGGAGCTGAAGATGTACAGGGACCTCCCGCAGAGCTATGTTTATGAATTGTTGGATGGGCTTCTTTGGCCGGCTCAACCCTTAGGTGCCCCGGTGATCGGGACAGTCAAGTCAGTAAAGCATATTAACCGGGATATCGCAAGTTCCTTCCAGCAGGAGCATTATACGCCCGCCAATATCGTAGTTGCCGGTGTGGGGGCATTGGATCATGAGGCGTTAGAAAAAAAGGTCTCTGCCATTTTTTCAGGCAAGGGTCGCGGAATTCCAAACACTTTTATTCCCGTGCAGGAGGGCCAAACCAGGCAGCAGCTTAAGATCTTTCACAAGAATACCGAACAGACGCACATGGCTTTGGGGTTCCATGCCTTAAAGCGCGACCATCCTTTAAGGCATGCCCAGGCAATGCTGCATATAATTTTGGGGGCAAATATGTCCAGCCGGCTTTTTAACGAAGTAAGGGAAAAAAGAGGGCTGGCTTATGAGATCGGCACAGGGGTCAAGCGTTATTCGGACACCGGCGCTTTCCTGGTGCACGCGGGCATAGATAATTTCAAGGTTGGGCCCTG
>JAHFFQ010000152.1 GCA_023247875.1 Candidatus Omnitrophota bacterium
GGGCAGGCAAAAAGGAGAAGATCGTTTCCATAACCGCGCTTATTTCCATGGCCGGGATCGCCATTGGGGTTGCGGTGTTGATCGTGGTCATCTCGGTAATGAGCGGGTTTGACCGTTTCTTAGAGGATAAAATGGTCGGCACCAACGCTGACCTCTCCGTTGAATTTTACGGAGGGTCAAAGGAGCCGTACCAGGCGATAGATAAGTTGAAAAAATTACCTTACGTTTTAGGGGCAGCCCCTTTTATCGATGGACAAGCCCTGGTGAAAAAAGAAAAATCCATATTTGGTATTGAGGTGCGCGGTATTGATCCGAAGCTGCAGGCAGGGATATCCAGGATCAACGAATATTTGATAGTGGGAAGTTACGAGTTGACCGGCAATGAAGTTGCCATAGGCCAGGAGCTGGCCCAGCGGCTGGGAGCGGGATTGGGGGATACCCTAAATTTGATCTCGCCGGTTACTCTTGCCAGGACGGATTTTCGCATCAAGGGGATCTTTAACAGCGGGATGTATCTTTATGACGCCGGCCTTGCCTTGACCAGCATCAAAGGGGCGCAGGATTTTTATAAAATTCCCGATACGGTAAGCGGGATATCGGTCAAGGTGGATAATGTTTATAAGGTGGATAATATAAAAGAGAAGTTGTACCGGGATTTTACAGGCAGCGGCTCTTACCAGGTGCGCACCTGGGTGGACGCGAATAAAAATTTCCTGGAAGCGTTGAAGCTTGAGAAGATCGTCATGTTCATTGTGGTGACTATGACTACAGTGGTGGCGGCATTCGGCATCGTGAGCACATTGATCATGTCGGTAATGAGCCGGATAAAGGATATCGGGATACTGCGCTCGGTGGGAGCTAAAACCAGAGGCATCCTGCAGGTTTTTATTTTTCAGGGTTTAGCCATCGGCTCAACCGGTATTCTTCTGGGATTTGCCGGAGGAGTAACATTAGCGCTTTCCCTGGATAAGGTGGTGGAGATTATATCGCGCCTCATCGGCAGGAGCCTGATCCCCAAAGACATTTATTATTTCAGCCGCATCCCTGTCAACATCAACACCACGGATATCAGCCTGATCGTGGTTTCGGCTTTGGTGATAAGTTTATTGGCCAGTATTTATCCGGCATACTACGCTACGAGGATAGTTCCCAGCGAGGCATTGCGGCATGAATGAGGAAATAGTCAGGGTTAATGCTCTTTACAAAAGTTACCGCGACACCACAAGCAGCCTTGAGGTGCTCAAAGATATAAATTTAGCGGTAGCTCAAGGTGAATTCCTGGCGATCCAGGGCCCTTCGGGAGCGGGCAAGTCCACGCTCTTGCATATTTTAGGTGGCCTGGATAATCCCACTTCGGGCAATGTATATTTCCAGGATGAGGACATTTACGGCCTGGATGAAAATTCCCGGGCTGTATTTCGCAACCGCAAAGTGGGTTTTGTTTTTCAGTTCTTCCACCTTTTACCGGAGTTAAATGCCCTGGAAAATGTTTTACTGCCGGCGATCCTGAAATCCTGGGGGGAGAGAAAAAAGAGCTTAAAGTTTGCCTCGGAACTTTTAGAGAGGCTGGGATTATCTAAGAGGCAGGCCCACCGGCCGCAGGAGTTAAGCGGCGGGGAGCAGCAGCGGGTGGCGATCGCCCGGGCCCTGGTCAACCGGCCGCGGCTTTTACTTTGCGATGAGCCGACAGGCAACCTGGATTCGGAGAACGGAGAGAATATTCTGCGCCTTTTGAAAGAGGTTAACCTGAGTGAAAAAGTTACCGTGATCATAGTCACGCACGATAACGATATTGCAAGTAGCGCAGGAAGGATCATACATTTGAGGGATGGAATAATACTTAATTAGGGGGGCTCACGATGAAAATTTATATTAACGGAAAATTCTACGATAAAGAAAACGCGAAGATCTCCGTGTTTGACCATGGCCTGCTCTATGGGGACGGGGTTTTTGAAGGGATCAGGGTTTACAACCGCCTGGTTTTTAAATTGAATGAGCACATTGATCGCCTCTATGAGTCTGCCCATAGCATCATGGTCAAAGTTCCCTTGAGCAAGGAGCAGATGATCAAGGCAGTTATCTCGACCCTTAAAGCAAATAAGCTTACCGATGCCTATATCCGCCTTATAGTGACAAGAGGGGAAGGGGACTTGGGCCTTGATCCCAGAAAATGCGCCGGTAAAGAGACGATCATCGTGATTGCCGATAAGATTGCCCTCTATCCCCAGAAGCTCTATAAAGAAGGGATGAACATTATCACGGTTTCTACGACCCGGAATGCCCATGAGGCGTTGAATCCCCAGATAAAGTCCTTGAACTATCTTAACAACATAATGGCCAAGATCGAGGCGACCAACTGCGGCTATGAAGAGGCGTTGATGTTAAACGACTCCGGGTATGTCGCCGAGTGCACGGGGGACAATATTTTTATCGTGAAGGACAATGAGCTTTATACGCCGCCTGAATGCATGGGCGCCCTTAGCGGCATTACCCGCGAGACGGTGCTGGGTATGGCCAGGAACGCTAAAATCCAGACGCATGAGCATGTATTTACCCGCCATGAACTGTATGTGGCCGATGAATGTTTTCTTACCGGCACAGCCGCGGAGATCATCCCGGTGGTCAAGGTGGACGGCAGGATTATCGGCAACGGAAAGCCCGGGAAACTCACCCTGGATCTAATGAAGAGATTCAGGCAGCTTACCGGAAGAGATGGAGTAAAATATTAAGATGCTTTGCGATATCTGCGGAAAGAATCCGGCGACAGTGCATTTGACCGAGATTATCGATGAACAGATGAATGAGCTGCATTTGTGCGAGGAGTGCGCTAGGACCAAGAGTTCGGCTATGGAGCAGCAGTTCGGCTTAAGCGACCTTTTAGCCGGGATGGTTGATTTTGAGCAGAAGAATAAAGAGGAAGGCATCCCTGCCGTCAAATGCCCTGCTTGCGGCCTGACTTACGCGGACTTTAAGAAGATCGGCCGCTTAGGCTGCGGCCAGTGCTATAATGTTTTCCGCCAATACCTGGCTCCTTTGCTAAAAAGGATACACGGCTCAA
>JAHFFQ010000153.1 GCA_023247875.1 Candidatus Omnitrophota bacterium
GCTTGATTCCTGGGCGCAGCAGGTGGTTTCTTCAAGGATGCCTAACTTGGCCAGCCAGGTGAGCACGGTATCCCTTCGCTGCTCTAATTCTCCTCTGTTGGCGCTGGCAGCCATGAATTCTTTTATCCTTTGGCCTGAGACAATGATGCCGTTATCAATAGCCCTGGTTATATCAGCTTGTTCCTTATCCAGGTTAAAGCTAAGCAGGACAGATGAGCTTAACTTAGGCAGGCTGAAATCAAGCCCGCTAAAGCTGCCCATTGCTTCATAACGGGTAGCTGAGGCCATTGCCTTGTGCTTGAAGTCGATTCCGCCAAGCGGCGAAGCGGCGCCCGTCACTTTATCCACTTTTGCCGTTACCTGATCAATAATTAACTGTTTGTTGAAACTTATAAGGCGCCTAATGGCAGGCGCATCCATTTTCCGCAATATATCCACTTTAGGGGTTGACCAATCTCTCGTCGTGTCATCAGGCGGGGCGATATCTTCCGGCAAGTTTTTAAGCATGCTTTCCAAATCCGCCATTCTGATTGCGGCCGGGGCTGGGTCATCTGCCCTCGCCGGTAAACCAGTGCGGTCCCCCACCGTGATAGAATAAACTAGATAATCAACTATCTCCCGCAGGGCTGCCTGCTGCTGCGCCTGGCCCGACAGGGCGGAGGAGGCAAAGGCATTGCCTTCTTTTTCAAGCTGAGCCAGTTTTCCCAGGAACCAATCTCTCAGGGCGTTGTATTTTTTCTCATCATTACTTTGCGCATATACCCTGAATAAAGGTTCGGTGCCGGATGGCCTTACACAGATGCAGCTCCCATCTTCAAACCCAACGAATAATCCGTCTAGCAGGATGATTTTCTTAACTCTAAAATTAATTTCTTCCAGGGTTATCTCAGGTTTATTTTCCAGCTCTTTTCTTAATTCCTCCCTGAAATAAGTCATCACTATGCCGGTTTTTCCTGCGTATGTTCCCGCGATCTCCTTTTTAGCTATCTTTAGTTTACGGTCTTCTCTTTTGTCAAAATAGCCGCCTAACAAATCCGTCATCTCCTGTGAGAACTGAGATATGGTTTTGCCGTCTCGTTTTAATCTAGCGGCTATCTCAAGGGCTCTTAAATTACCGGCAATACCGTCTTTGTAAGGCATAGCATTTTTAAAAGACAAGCCACCTGATTCCTCATAAGCCAAGATAACCGTCAACCCCTTTGCCTCGGCTTTACGTATGGCATCATTTACAAACCTAAAGCCTACGGGAACGTCATCGGCATAAATATTTTCCTCAGGCATTCCAAATATCTCGGCGGCCAACCTGAGACCCAAGCGTGATGAAGGAATCGTGGTAACTATCGCGTATTTCTTAAGGTATTCACGCGGATCCACGCCTTTTTCTTCAGCCTCTTTTACTAACTGTTTCAGCGTATCATAAATAATGAAAGAGGAAAAATGGTTAGGCGTATAGTGGTCGCCTTTTTCAGATATGATCTGCATCCTATCAGCGTCCTGGTCGTTACCCAAACCTATATCAGCTTTTTCTTTTGTAACCTCTCCAGCCAGGTATTTCATATTTGTTTCGTGGCTGGCATCCCAGTGATCAAGCCCTCCGGCATCTGCTTTTTGTTCCATCCGGCGCCAGATAAAAGCATCTTCTATACCTAAAATTTTAGCCAGCATCGGCATAATCGCGGCAGTGCCGAAGATCCCGTCATATACAGCCTTTAAGTTGTTGTTCCGTATGGCGTCTTTGATCAAGTTAAAATCTATGCCTACTTCTTTTTCCAAATATACCACGTATTCTCTTAAGCGTGGCTCAAGCTCTACCTTGCTTATCACGCCAGGCTTGATATCAGCATGGTTAATATCCGTATAATAATCAACTGTCTTGATCTCTCCGCCTTTTAGGTAGCCCTCTATCGCCTTATTTATATCATTATGCGCCAGCCCTAAGGTAGTTCCGTCAAAAAGCTCGATCCCGCCCCATGTCGGGCCATTATGAGAAGCAGTAAGATTCACCATTAAGGCGGCTCCCGTCTGCCTGGCGATAAAAAGCCCTATAGGAGAAGGAATAGCCTCATCGGCAAAGGAAACCTTTATCCCATGACGGGCGTAAATCGTGGAGATTTCCCGTGCGTATTCCGCCATATGCCTGCGCACATCATGGTTGATAAATACTGCCAGCTCTTTTATTTTCTTGCCGCTTGCTACCATGTCCTTGCGTTTGTTTAACTCTTTTAAAATATTATCCCTATCTTTCTCCAGCATCCTGGCGCTGGCTTCGCAGACAGCATAAACGTTTTCTTTGCTGAATCTCCCGCCAAACTCGGCAAACTCACTCCTCCAGCCCGCTGTAGGAAAGGATATCTTTTCTAATTCCTGCTGGTCTGGAATGAGCGTCTTCAGCTCTACCGCCGACGAGGCAGCGCTGGAGGCGGCTGCGTCTATCTTTCTTCTAAACAAGTCCAATGCGGATATAACAGTATTTCTCACCTCTGCCAAATCTTGCCCATTCTTAAGCTCAAAGAATACGCTTGGTGTCCCGCCCAAGGCCATTCTCAACGCATTGGACATCATATACATGTAAAGCGTTTGGTCCAAGGTGAGATTGCCTACGCGTTTAATCCCAAGCCCCTCTCCGTAGGTATTAGTATAGGCGATAATTATATTGGTTATTTCTGAAGGATGTGCCATAGGAGCCTCTATTCCTGTGTGGGCAAAACCCGGAATAGGTTGCCGCAAACAGGTAATATTTAAATCAGCGAACTGAATATCAATATAATCCCTCAAGGCTTTTATAATGGGATTATTGTCATCGGACTCCATAAAAGTCAAAGCAAAATATCTGCCTTTTCTCTGCCTGTACATCTGATATAAATAATCGGCCATTTGTTCTGCTAATGCGCCCCTGGGGCTAAAAACGCCCTCTTGCCCAATGGCTACGGAAACATTACCGAGGTTAGATATCAAATTTATTTGCTTGTCTAGCGGCTAGATATCGCGTGACTCAGATAGAGCACCTATCTTTAGTTGGGATCGCGCGAAAGCCTCATCTATAACCA
>JAHFFQ010000032.1:0-5750 GCA_023247875.1 Candidatus Omnitrophota bacterium
CTACCGGCAGCTCTCTTTGCTTTTAAGGCGCCCCCCCGGAAGGGAGGCATATCCCGGGGATATATTTTATCTGCATTCGCGCCTCTTAGAGCGTTCGGCAAAATTAAACGATGAATTGGGCGCCGGTTCAATAACCGCCATCCCTATTATTGAAACCCAGGCAGGGGATATATCAAGTTATATTCCCACCAATGTCATTTCGATCACTGACGGCCAGATCTACTTGGAGAGCGACCTGTTCTACGCCGGGATAAGGCCGGCGGTAAATGTGGGGTTATCGGTTTCACGCGTGGGTGGCAAGGCGCAAAGCAGGCTCATGCGCCGGGTCGCCTCAAAGCTAAGGTTGGACCTTGCGCAATACCGGGAGCTGGTGACATTCACCCAATTCGGGACTGACCTGGATAAAACCACGCGGGCTCAGCTTACCCGGGGGGAAAGGATGATCGAGGTCCTGAAACAGGGGCAGTACGAGCCGCTGGCGCAAGCCCGGCAAATAATTATTATCTATGCCGGAATCAACGGATATCTGGATGACCTGCCGGTTATCGCGGTCAGAAAGTTCGAGCAACAGCTTTACAAATTCATAGAAGAAAAATATCCCGGGATCCAGGATGAGATAACCCTGAAGAATGAGTTAGAGGAAGGCCTTAAGGGCAAGCTGGATAATTTGCTGATGGATTTTAAGAAAGGGTTCTCCGTCAAACCTTAAAAGATATGCCTCAACCCATAAAACAGATAAAAAACCGCATCCGCAGCGTGGAAAATACTAAAAAAGTAACCGGGGCAATGCAGATGATCTCGGTCGCCAAGCTCAACCGTATGGAGGACCGGCTTTTTGCTTTGCGGCCCTATTGTCTGAAGCTCACAAATCTTATGCATGACCTGGCCGCTTCAACGCAGGGCAGTTTAGCGGAATATTTTCAGGAGAGTCCGGGCGCAGGGGGCATCGCTCTTTGCCTGATAACCTCCGACACCGGATTATGCGGCGTGTATAACCAGAATATTATCCGCGCTGCCGAAGAGTTCCTGGAAAAGCAGGCCGGCCAAAGGGTAAAATTGATCCTGGCAGGCCAGAAGGGCCTGAACTATTTTAAAGGCAGAAGTATTGAGATCCTCAGTTCATACGCGGGCTTGAACGCCAAATACTCTCCGGAATCCTTTGATAAGATCATCGGACAGCTTAGCAGTTTATTCTTAGGCGGAGAGGCGAGGTCGGTTTATCTGGCGTATACTTATTTTGATAATTCCATAATTCAGAAAGCGACTATCGAGCGGTTGTTGCCGCTTGAGCCAAAAGAAGTCAAGCCGGCAGAATATATTACCGAGCCGGACTTAAAAAGCATGCTCGCCCAGCTTATCCCGTATTATCTAAAAGTTAAGATGCGGCTTGTTTTTCTGGAGTCATTTACTTCCGAGCACGCCGCCAGGACCGTATCCATGAAGACGGCAACGGATAATGCCAAGGAGCTTTTAGAGGGACTGGTGCTTTTGAGGAATAAGGTCAGGCAGGCAGGTATCACCCAGGATATTTTAGAGCTTAGTTCATCTGTAGAGGCATTGAGAGGATAAAAATTATGGCAGAGGGACAGATCATCCAGGTCATCGGGCCAAGCGTGGATATCAGGTTCCCGGAGAACCAGGGCCCGCAGCTTTTGAGCGCGATTAAAGTTCAAGGGGAAGGAATTAATCTTACTCTGGAGGTTGCCCAGGATATCGGGAATAACACAGTGCGCTGTATCGCCCTGGGTTCTACCGACGGCTTGGTGCGCGGGATGAAGGCAACCGATACCGGCAGCCCCATTACCGTCCCAATAGGCAGGCAGACCTTAGGCAGGATATTCAATCTTTTGGGTGAGCCGATCGACGGCAAAGGCCCACTGGAGCATCCTGAGATAAGAGACCCTATTCACAGGGGCTCCCCGAATTTCCAGGAGCAGCTGCCTATAGAAAATATTTTGGAAACAGGATTAAAGGTTATTGACCTTTTGGCTCCTATCCCTAAGGGAGGCAAAGTGGGCTTGTTTGGCGGCGCCGGAGTGGGCAAGACGGTGATCGTTATGGAGCTGATCCGTACCATTGCCACCGAGCACGGCGGGGTTTCGGTTTTTGCCGGGATAGGGGAGCGCACCAGGGAAGGCAATGAGCTTTGGCTTGAATTAAATGAATCCGGGGTGGTAAAAAACAGCGCTCTTGTTTTTGGCCAGATGAATGAGCCGCCGGGAGCGCGCCTGCGCATAGGATTATCCGCCTTGACCATGGCGGAGTATTTCCGCGACCAGGAGAGAAAGGATGTGCTTTTATTTATTGATAATGTCTACCGTTATATCCAGGCAGGTTCGGAGGTTTCTACACTTCTTGGCAGGATGCCTTCGGCGGTAGGCTACCAGCCTAATCTTTCTACTGAGGTAGCCCAGCTGGAGGAGAGGATTGCCTCTACCCGTAACGGCTCGATAACTTCCATCCAGGCGGTATATGTGCCGGCGGATGACCTGACTGATCCGGCCCCGGCAGCAATATTCTCGCACCTTGACGCAAAAATAGTTTTGTCGCGCCAGATCTCCGAGCTGGGAATTTATCCTGCGGTTGACCCTCTGGATTCTACATCCCGGATCATGGACCCGCGGCTGCTCGGAGAGGAGCATTATAATACGGCATTGGCGGTGCAGAAGGTCCTGCAGCGTTATAAGGATTTGCGGGATATCATCTCCATCTTAGGCATTGATGAGTTGTCTGATGAGGATAAGTTGACCGTGCAGCGGGCGCGTAAAGCCCAAAGGTTCTTTTCGCAGCCATTTTTTGTGGCGGAGAATTTTACGGGCATAAAAGGTAGATACGTGAAATTGGAGGATACGATTAAAGGGGTCAAAATGATTATCGATGGCTCGCTTGACCATTTACATGAACAGGCCTTTTACATGGTCGGCACGGTAGATGAGGCGATAGAGAAGAATAAGCAATTGCGTAATAATGGATAACGATAATGGCTAAGACTTTCCAACTGGGTATTTATTCCGCTGAGAAAACGATCTTCGAGGGGAAGATAATTTCCCTGGTTGTTCCTTCGGTTTCAGGGTACCTGGGTGTTTTGAGTGACCATGCGCCTTTAGCCGCCAAGCTTAAACCCGGGGCGATTACCTTTAAAGATATCTCGGGGAAGGCCGCGGCAATCGACGCGCGGCTAGAGGGATATCTTGAGGTCCTGCATAATAAAGCCACGATCCTTCTCTAGCGCCAAATTTTTTATTTTCTTCTTGTGTTATCCGGGTTTTTTGTTATACTTAATTAATCTTTGCCTGTCTGATTCATGCACGACACCCATCTTTTTAAAAGTATCCTTAAATATCTT
The DNA here is from genome assembly GCA_023247875.1 of Candidatus Omnitrophota bacterium. Classification (GTDB taxonomy): domain Bacteria; phylum Omnitrophota; class Gorgyraeia; order Gygaellales; family Profunditerraquicolaceae; genus UBA6249. Next base: position 3,347 of record JAHFFQ010000032.1, read on the forward strand.
GAGGATCAGGAAAGGTTATCTTCTCGCAAGATCAAGAAGGTCCACCTCTCCATTTCCGAGTTTGGGTCTTTAAGCAAAGAACATCTCCTGGAGCATTTTAAGGAGGCATTTTCCAGCAATAGTAGATGGCAGGGGCTGGAAGTTGAGGTCAATATAATACCTTTTGGGGCTGAATTAGAGGTCACCGGGTTAGAGTTCGCAGCACCCGGCCTTATAGGAGAGGCCGGTACGCGCTTCTGCGCAGAAGAAACGAAAGGAAGGAAAAGTGAAATACGCAAGTTTAGAAAAAACAGATCTTAACGCCTGGTTGAAACATCTTCAAAAAAAGGCAAAGCTCTACGCCCCGCGCAAAAAGGAGAATCTTTTTGTGTTCCGGCCGGTAAAAGAGGTGGAGGATGTTTGCCTGGAATACATACCGACCATACTTCCCCCGAAGAAATATTATTTTCCCCAAAAAGAAAAACTGTTCAAATTCAGCTCTCAGCCTTTTAAAACCGCAAAGGCCATCGATAAATTCGACGAGTTCATTCTTTTCGGGGTGCACACCTGCGATATCGCCGGGATCCAATGCATGGATGTGGCTTTCAGGGACGCTCCGGAGGACCCGAATTACCTCAATAGAAAAGACAAGATGACCATTATCGGCATTGAGTGCCTGAAATACTGCGATGAATACGCCAATTGCACCTCCATGGGTAACCATGTTCCACGCGGAGGTTACGATTTAATGATGGTGGATCTGGGCGAAAGGTTTATCATTCATATTAATTCCGAAAAAGGCGAGAAACTGGTTACCGGGCTGGATTATATTAAGGAAGCCGCGGAAGGCGAGATGAACCTTCTTGAGCGCGCCAGGGAGGCTAAAAAGAAAGTATTTAAAGAAGAATTTATCGCTGCGCTCCCCAAGGTCTACGATGCTTTTGACAAGTCTTTTGCTTCAGCCGTGTGGAAGGATGTGGGCAAAAGATGTGTTGCCTGCGGCAATTGCACCGCGGTATGCCCGACCTGCTATTGTTTTGATACGCAGGATGACCTGGAGCTTTCCTTAAATGAAGGGGTAAGGTACCGCATCTGGAATTCCTGCCAGATGGATGATTTTGCCAAGGTAGCGGGGGGAGAGGATTTTCGAAAAGGCCGGGACGGACGGCAGAGGCACAGGTATTACCGGAAATTCAAATATCCGGTGGATAAATTCAACCGGTATTTCTGTACCGGCTGCGGAAGGTGTACCAGGACATGCATGGCTGATATCAGCCTGATCGAAACGGTAAATTCCCTTCTTAGTGAAGAAGGTTTAAAGTAGTTTTGATATATTTGAAGGTGTAGATCCCCGCAGTTAACCGCTGCGTAAATTTATTCTAAATTTACTTGCAACTGCGGGGATTAATTCGCGCATTGATTTACTCGCACTATCGTGTTCGTAAGTCAAGCGCTCATTAAGGAGAGCATATGCTTGAACGCGAGATACTTCTTGAAAAAATGAGGAATACTCCTTACCGGCCGATGGAGGCCAAGATCATCGAAGCCGGGATGGTCACCGATAAGGAAAAATTCTTCCGTATCCAGCTGGAGGATAAGATCAACCTCGGGCATACCCCGGGACAGTTTGTGATGGTCTCTATTTTTGGTTATGGGGAAGCCCCGATATCCATCTGTTCCTCCCCTATGGATAAAGGGTATTTTGAGTTGACGGTAAGGAATGCCGGAAGCTTTACCAACAAAATGCACCAGATGAAAAAAGGGGATATCCTGGGTATCCGCGGGCCTTTCGGTAAAGGGTTCCCAATCGATAATATGTTCGGCTACGATATCGTGATCGTTGCCGGAGGACTCGGGATAGTGCCTTTACGTTCCCTGATCAGGTATATTATGCAAAACCGCAATGATTTCGGCAATGTGCAGATCCTGCTCGGCTGCAAGAGCCCCAAAGAACTTTTATTTGAAGAGGAGACCAGGGAGTGGATGAAGAGGTCTGAGATAAAATTCAACTGTACCGTTGACCGGGCAGACCCGGAGTGGAAGGGGAATGTCGGCCTGATCACCACGTTGATCCCCGGAGTGGATATAAATCCTACCCGCACATACGGGGTTGTGGTCGGACCGCCGATCATGTATAAGTTTGTCATCGTTAAATTGCTGGAGAAGAAGATCCCCGACCACCAGATCATCGTTTCCCTGGAAAGGCGCATGCGCTGCGGCCTGGGCAAATGCGGGCACTGCCAGATCGAAGGGGTTTATGTCTGCCAGTCAGGGCCGGTTTTTACTTACAGCGATCTGAGAAAATTTAAAGGAGAGTGTCATGAAAAAGCAGCCTAAACCCAGGGTGGCATTTTTTGATTTTACGGATTGCGAAGGCTGCCAACTTCAGTTCGCCAATATGGGGCAGACTTTGCTGGAGCTGACC
>JAHFFQ010000032.1:5850-11610 GCA_023247875.1 Candidatus Omnitrophota bacterium
TTTAAAGGAGAGTGTCATGAAAAAGCAGCCTAAACCCAGGGTGGCATTTTTTGATTTTACGGATTGCGAAGGCTGCCAACTTCAGTTCGCCAATATGGGGCAGACTTTGCTGGAGCTGACCGAATTGGTGGATATCGTTAATTTCCGTGAGATTATGTCGGAGCAGGGCGAGGATTATGATGTAGCTATTGTTGAAGGGGCGATAACCACGGATAATGACGTAGTGCGGATTAAGAAAATAAGAGAGAAGGCCAAGGTTCTGGTGACATTGGGCGCCTGCGCGACTATCACCGGGGTAAATGGGATTAAGAACCGCCGGCCTTTGGAAGTGGCTAAAAAAACAGTATATGGAGATAAGGGGGTTTTAGTCAATACCATCAAAGCCATGGCGGTGCATGAAGTGGTTAGCGTGGATTATGTGATTAACGGCTGTCCGGTCTATATCCCTGAGGTTGTCGCCGTGCTTAAATGCCTGCTTATGGCTAAGCCTTATGTTGTGCCGAATTACTCGGTTTGCGTGGAATGCAAAATGAATGAGAATGTCTGCCGTTACGAGAAAGACCAGGAATGCATGGGGCCGGTAACCCGCGCCGGGTGCAATTCCTGGTGTGTCAATAACGGCAACAGGTGTTATGGGTGCCGCGGATTAGTGGATAAACCGGCCAGCGATGCTGCCAAAGATATCCTGCAGAAATACGGCCTAAAATTAGAAGATATCCTGAACAGTTTTACTTTATATAATGATTCCATGGGGGAGAAATATGACCAAGAGCTCAAGTAAGATAGATTCTCAAAACGTAAAAGTCGATGTGCATTATTTGACTCGCGTTGAAGGCCATGGCAATATCGTGGTTGACGTAAAAGAGGGCAAGCTTGCCAAATGCGAATTTCAGGTGATCGAGAGCCCGCGTTTCTTTGAGTCCATGCTTGTTGGAAGATCCATCTGGGAGGCCCAACATTTGACCAGCCGCATCTGCGGCATCTGCGCCTGCGGCCATACTCTGGCGAGCATTAAAGCAGGGGAGGACGCCTTGCAAATAAAGCCTTCAGACGAAGTGATCATGCTCAGGAAGCTGTTGCTTTACACCGAAATGATGGATAGCCATATCCTGCATATTTATATTCTGGTTGCCCCGGACCTGTTGGGGGTAAGGAGCGTCGTACCTTTGATCAAGACGCACCGGCCGGTCATTGATATGGCTTTGCGCATGAAGCGGATGAGCGATTACGCCGGAGAGGTGCTTGCCGGCAGGCATATACACCCAATAAGTTATGTTATCGGCGGGCTTACGCAAGCCCCTTCGCGTGAGGGCCTGGAGAAATTATACAGCCTGATGCTGGAATCCCGCAAGGACGGCGAGGAAACAATAAAGATCATCAAGACCTTGAAGTTCCCCGAATTCCAAAGGCCGACGCAATACATGTCCCTGACCAGCGATGAAGAATATGCCATGTATGACGGGGACCTGACGGTAAACGGAAAAAAGAGCAAGGTCTGCGATTACCGCAAGCTTTTTATGGAATCCGTGGTGGATTATTCGCGGGCCAAGATATCCAGGATCAACGGCAAATCTTATGCCGTAGGGGCATTGTCGCGTTTTAATAATAACTTTGACAAGCTGCACAAAAAGGCAAAGGCAGTGGCAAAGGAATTGGGTTTACAAGCCCCATGCCACAACCCTTACCTTAATACGGCGGCTCAAGTTGTGGAATGGGTGCATTGTCTGGAGGAATCCATCACCATACTTGAAAAAATCCTGAAAGATGGGCTGAAAGAGGAGAAGGTGGTTGTATCCTCCTGGCCGAAGAGAAGCGAGATCGGCAAAATAAAGTATAAAGCAAACACCGGCATAGGGTGCGTTGAGGTCCCCCGGGGTTCCTTATTCCACGAATACACCATAGATGACTCCGCTCATATTACCGCTGCCAATTGCGTGATCCCCACCAACCAGAATATGGGTAATTTAGAGGATGATATGCGCAAGATCGTACCGGAGTTACTGGGCAAAAAAACGCAGGAAGAGATTACTCTTAGCCTTGAGATGCTTGCCCGCGCTTATGACCCTTGTATATCCTGCGCCACGCATCTTCTGGATGTAAAATTTGTCTAAAAGGATAGCGGTAATAGGTTTAGGTAACAGTTTAAGGAGAGATGACGGAATAGGGGTGACCATTCTGGAATCTCTCCTTAACAATTATAAGCACCCGGGAATAGATTACCTTAACTTTGGCATCGCAAGCTTTGACCTTGTGCACCGGCTGGGGGATTATGATACGGCCCTGCTTATTGACGGAATTACCTCAAGTTTGGCAGCAGGGGAACTGAAGATATTCAGCCTGGATGAGGCCTCTTTTGTAAAAGAGGAGGGGGTAGTCTCCTCCCATGAGCTTACTCTCAAGGACATCTTTAGATTAACGCGCGATCTGGGGATAAAAGCCAAGATTTATGTTGCCGGTATACAGGTCCAGGATATTGGTTTTGGCGAATGCTTAAGCAAGCCGCTTAAGGATAAGCTGCCAGAGTTGACAAAGCAGATCGATAAATTCATAGGTACAATATGTGCTACGCAATACCGGGGAAAATAGAGAAAATAGAGAATAACACGGTCATCGTGGATTATTTCGGCGAGAAACGTAAAGCCCTCAATGAGCTGGCCGAAATCAATATCGGCGATTATATCTACGCCCAGGGCGGGTTTGTGGTCAGCAAGATATCCGCCTCCGAAGCGCAAAGTATTCTTTCCGTATGGAAGGAGACTTTTTTTGAATTGCAGGAGGTGGATCTAAGGCTCTCCCGTTTGTCCTTAAGCGGTAATGACGCGGACAAAAGGCTGCTTGGGGTATTGGACAAAGCCAGCCAATCCCGGCAGCTTTCGCGGGATGAGCTTTTGTATTTACTGGGCTTAAAAGACAAGAAAGGGTTCGAGCTGCTTTTCAAAACAGCGAATTTCCTGCGCCAAAAGAACTTCAAGAATTCTTGTTGCGTGCACGGGATAATCGAGATATCCAATCATTGCCGGCAGGGCTGCCAATATTGCGGGATATCTTATCACAATAAAGATTTAAGGCGTTATCGATTGACAAAAGATGAGATCTTAGAAGCCGCCAGAGAGGCTGTCGAGGTTTATGGATTTAAATCTTTAGTTCTGCAAAGCGGAGAGGACCCCGGATACAGCGTTGATGAATTAGCGGATATAGTTAAACGAATCAAGGAAAAATTTCCTTCGCTGCTCTTTATAAGTTTTGGCGAGATCGGAGTGGAGGGTTTAGAAAAGATTTATCAGGCAGGGGCCCGCGGCCTGCTTATGCGTTTTGAAACATCAAACCCTAAGCTCTATCAACAGGTGCATCCCGGTATGACTTTAGAAAGCAGGCTTGTGCATTTACGCAAGGCCCATGATATGGGCTATTTGATCCTTACCGGAGGATTGATCGGTTTGCCCGGGCAGAGTAAAGAGGATATCTTAGATGATATATTCCTGGCTAAAGAACTGCACGCGGAGATGTTCAGTTTCGGGCCTTTTATCCCGCATCCAAATACTCCTTTTTCAGGAATAAAACCCCCTCAGGAGGATGAGGTATTCAAGGTTTTGGCCGTTGCCAGGATCATTGATAATCATCAGGCAAAGATCTTAGTGACTACCGCGCTGGAGACCTTAAGTCCGGATGCGGCAAGAAACGGGCTTTCCAGCGGAGCAAATTCCCTTATGCTTAATGTTACGCCCCTGGATTACCGGCCATTTTATTCTATTTATCCGCAGCGCGCGCATCAATCCGAGGATATTTCTACCCAGATCGAATCCACGGTTTCCCTGCTGCGTTCTTTGGGAAGGGCGCCGACGGACCTGGAGGGCATTTAGCTTTATGAAGTATATCAACGAGGAAAAGATAAATAGTTTACTGCTTGAGGCAAAAAATGCCGATAGTGCCAAGCTTAACGCGATCCTGGATAAGAGCCGCTGCCTTAAACGGCTTACATTGGCGGAGTCAGCCAGCCTGCTTGCGGTGGATGACCCGCGATATTTGCATAAGATTTTTGAGGCGGCAAGCTTTGTTAAAGACACCATTTACGGCAGGCGGGTGGTGCTTTTTGCCCCGCTTTATATCAGCAACCTCTGCGTGAATAACTGCCTTTACTGTGCTTTTAAATCGGATAACCCGTTGATCAGGCGTAAGGCTTTAACCGTTACTGAAATCAGCTCCCAGACAGAGTGGCTCTTAAAGCGCGGCCACAAAAGGATACTTATGGTCTGCGGAGAGGCTGCTCCCGGAGGCAGATCCAACATAGATTATTACCTTGAAGCGGTTAAGGCTATTTATGCAGCCCAGGCAGGCAGCAATAAGATAAAAAGGGTCAATGTCAATTGCGCGCCGCTGGGAGTTGATGAGTTTAAGCGGCTTAAGGCAAGCGGGATCGGTACCTACCAGATCTTTCAGGAAACATATCATGAGGGGACTTACCGCCGCATGCATCCAAATGGCCCGAAAAGCGATCCCGATAACCGCATTGATAGCGTTGACCGGGCATTTAGCGCCGGGATCGACGATATCGGTATCGGCGCTCTTTACGGTTTATATGATTACCGCTTTGAGACCCTGGGGCTGCTTTCTCATGTTGAGCATATGGAGGAGAGCTTTGGTGTGGGCCCGCATACGATATCCGTGCCGCGGGTTGAACCGGCTCAGGGAGCGGATCTCTCTTTTAATCTGCCGCATAAGATCTCCGATGAAGAATTTAAAAAAGTGGTCGCGGTCTTAAGGCTTTCGGTCCCCTATACCGGGATAATCATGTCAACGCGGGAAAGCCCGGCGATGCGCGATTCAATTTTAAGTCTGGGTGTTTCCCAGATCAGCGCGGAATCCTCGACTTCTCCGGGCGGATATACTTCTCCGGAAAAAGAAAAAGCCGGCGGCCAGTTTTCCCTTGGCGATCATCGCAGTTTAGATGAGATAGTCTGCGCCTTGATCAGGCATGATTATATCCCCAGTTTCTGCGCCGCCTGTTACCGTATGGAAAGGACGGGAGAGAGTTTCATGAAGCTGGCCAGGCCCGGGACGATCAAGGGCAAGTGCAGCATGAATGCCCTGATCACCCTGAAAGAATACCTGGATGATTTCGCATCCGGCCCGGTAAAAACGGCAGGTTGCGCGATGATCAGCCGCTATTTTAAGCAGCTTGAGCCGCTTGAACAGGATAAGTTAAGGTCATTTTTCTCGCATGTAGCCGACGGGGTAAGGGATGAATATGTATGAGAAAGGAGAGGGCTTATGAAGAACAAAATTTACGTTGTTGCTATTGTTGTCCTGGGGCTGCTGTTGATCGTCCAGACCGCCTATGTGATCAGCCTTGAGCGCAGCCAGGAGATGCTTATTGCCAAACAGAAAATGCGCCGGACAGTCCAGCCCAGGCAGGCAGCGTTCAGCACATCTTTTATCATGCGGCAGATGCCCAAGGAGTATCTGATAATCATGAGCTTGCCGGGTTTAAGCAAGGATGAGATCAATTTAAAATTGAAGGGTAAATATCTTACTGTTTCAGGGGAGAAGGATATCAGGAAAGCAAAAACAGGGGAGAATTACCGGCAGGAGCAGGTATCCTCCAGGAGCTTCCTGCAGGTCATTACTTTGCCTGATGACTCCCGGAAAAAAGATATCACCTCGGAATATAAGGAAGGCAATTTGACCATACACATCCCTAAGGAGCTGAAGGCGCAAGACAGGCCGGAGGGCAAAAAGATAAACATAGATTAACGCATGAAG
>JAHFFQ010000033.1 GCA_023247875.1 Candidatus Omnitrophota bacterium
TGCTGCCGCTTATATTCCTGGTCTCGCCGCTAATTGTTTTGTTCTTGACAAGCGCGGTCATTGTTTCAAGGCGCTATACCAGAAAGATAATTTTTGGCAGCCTCTTTTTCTTGGTTTGTCTTTTTCCGGTCCTCCAATTGATACCTACGGGCAATGCCATAGTCGCCGACCGTTATGCGTATTTATCGTCAATAGGCATATTTTATATCATCGCCGAGTTTATCATCTGGTTTTATCAAAATAAACTAAAAAAGGCACCGATTATCAAGGCATTTAGCATAACGGCTTTGGTTATAGTAATAGCGGCGTTGTCTTTTTTGACCTGGAATAGGTCTAAAGTGTGGGGGAGCTCCGATACCTGGTTTGACGATGTTTTAGAATCCTATCCTGACCGGGTAAAAGAGAAGATAAGATTTTATAAGAAAGAGGTCGATCGGCATCATGGGTCTCCGGAGGCATATAACAATCTTGCCGTCTTCTGCGGAGGGCTTGGTAACCATAAGGTAGCGATTTTCTATTCCCAAAAGTCAATAGAAATTAATCCGAATTCTCCGGAGGCATATAACAATCTTGCCGCCGCGTACGGATTTTCCGGAAATTCTGAGAAAGCCATAGAATTTTCTCAAAAATCCATAGCTTTGGATCCGCGCTTTGCCCCGGCTTATAATAATCTAGCCGTAGCGTATTACGGTATGAAACAGTATGACTTGGCCGTCCAAAATATCGATATGGCTATGGGGCTGGGTTTTGAAGCAAATCCCGCATTTTTAAGGGAGTTAAATAAACACAGGCAATGAGGTCAATTTGCATCAAGTTATGTTTGACAAACCGCAATAATGTAGTATAATAAAACAAAGATTAGCGAAAACTTTAAGCCGCCGGGGGACCACTAACCTTTGCGGCTTTTTTATGGAGGTGCATATCAAAAAGGTAAAGACTTCACTAAAAGGAAGGAAATGCAAATTTTTGCATTGCAAGCATATTTTGAGTATTTATAATCATGAGGATTATTGCCATGTGCATCTGGGCTTGTTAGCTTACGATCACAAACCCAAGGCCATGAAGGTATCATGACGAATAAACCGGCCGTGACAAATAATATTACACAAGCTAACCCGGGTTTTTATGGACTGGGTATCGCACCGAAAATACTGGATATCCTGGAGCGCATGAAGTTCAAGGTGCCTACTCCGATCCAGCTAAAGGCGATCCCTCTGGCCATTGAAGGTAAGGATATTGTAGGTATTGCCCAGACCGGAACCGGCAAGACGCATTCCTTTGCTATCCCCATGGTTCAACGCCTGGTGCAAAAAAAGGGCATTGGTTTGGTGCTGGCTCCGACCAGGGAGCTGGCCATTCAGATCGACGAAGCTTTTCAGAATATTGCTCATGCCTTTGGCATGAAGACCGCCTGCCTTATAGGTGGGGCGCCCATGGAGCCCCAGGTGCAGGCACTGCGCAGGGATCCTCGCGTGGTTATCGCTACCCCCGGCAGGCTCATTGACCATATGTCGCAGTGGAATTTTATTCCGGACATGGTGGTCATGCTTGTGCTTGATGAAGCCGACCGTATGCTGGATATGGGTTTTGCCCCGCAGATAGATAAGATCCTGCGTTTCCTGCCCAAAGAAAGACAGACAATGCTATTTTCGGCGACCATGCCCAAAGAGATCATGAATATAGCATCCAAGCACATGAAATTGCCCTTAAGTGTTGAGATCGCCCCTTCCGGGACTACCGCTGAGTTGGTCACCCAGGAATTATTCATCGTCAAGAGGGAGGATAAATCGCGCCTGTTAAAGAAGCTGCTTGCGCAATACCACGGTACCGTGCTTTTGTTTTCGCGCACTAAACATAATGCCAGAAAGATCGTCAAGTCGATCAGGGATATGGGGCATTCGGCTTCAGAAATACATTCCAACCGTACCCTTAGTCAGCGCCGGGATGCACTGGAAGGTTTTAAATCCGGGAAATACCGTGTGCTGGTTGCTACTGATATTGCCTCGCGGGGTATTGATGTTACCGGTATTGAGTTAGTGCTTAATTATGACCTGCCGGAAGATGCGGAAAATTACGTGCACCGCATCGGCCGCACCGCCCGGGCCGGGCATAAAGGCCATGCCGTTTCTTTTGCCACCCCTGACCAGAGTAATGATGTGCGTGATATTGAAAAACTGATCAAAGCCACCCTGCCCGTATCAAAGCACCCTGAGATCACCCTTGATAAATTCAGCGAATCCGGTCATCACCCCGCTCATCAACCAGGCCATAGGCAGCCAAAACATGCTCAAGCCAAGAAACCGTATAAATTTCCCCGTCCCAAATTCTACCGCTAAAAATCCTTGCTAAACAGCCCATTTTTTTCTATAATAATATAAATAAATTAAGAAAAAGGAGTCGCGTTGTCAGATAAGAAACAGATAATCTTTAGCGCTGTGTCATTATCCGTGTTTCTTATCTTTCCCCCCGTTTTCAGTCAGGATAACCAGCCAACCGGCGGAAGCGATCTCAATCTTTCCGATACCATCCTGCTGGCTTTTAAAAACAATAAAGACATCCAGATACAGGAAAAAGAAATTACTATTGCCTCTGCCGATATACTCAACGCTACCAGCGTATTCCTGCCGCAGATAAACCTTCAAGGGACATATACCCATAACGATAAGGCGCTTTCACCTCAAAATATCTTCTCCGGGTATAAGAATGATAACCTGGCCAATCTATCGCTATCCCAATCCGTTTACAGCGGCGGGTTTAATATGGCTAACCTCAATCAGGCCAAGCTTTCTTTAGATGCGCAGAAGGAGACTTTGCGCGCCAAGAAATTGGATGTAGAGTTTGATGCCAGGAGGCTTTATTACGGGCTCCTGCTTGCTTATGAGACCGAGCGTATTGCCAAGGATGCCCTGGAGCAGGCAATAGCGCATTACGAAGATGTAAGGCGGATGTATGAGCAGGGGACAGCTTCGCGTTTTGACCTGCTGCAATCCGGGGTGCAGGTTTCCTTGCTTGAGCCGGAGGTGGTCAGGGCAAAAAATGATATTGAGACCCTGAAAGCCGACCTGAACAAACTCCTGAGCCGCAATGTAGATGTTCCCATAGAAACGAAAGAAAAACTTTCCTACTCCATTATTGAGATAAGAGAGGGTGAGTTTTTGAAGGCAGCTTACCTGGAGCGGCCGGAGATAAAGCTGAAATCCCTGGGAATCGATATTGATAAATGGGGTATCCAGATGGCCAGGTCAGGGTATCGGCCGCAGGTGGATATCCTGGCGGGGTATTCTTACCGTTCAAATAATCTCGGCAATATGATCAATGAGGAGCATAAGAATTGGAATGCCGGGATATCGGTGAATATCCCGATCTTCGAAGGTTTTTCTACCAAAGCCAAGGTTGACGCGGCAAAAGCGCGTTTCGCGCAGGCAAAGCTCAGCAAGGAAAATTTAACCGACCAGATTGCCGTAGAGGTGCGTAAGGCCTGTCTTGGGCTGAAGGAATCGGAAGCGATTATCAGGTCGCAGAAGGATAATGTAGGCCAGGCGCGGGAGGCTTTAAGGATATCCGAGGTCAGCTACGCCAACGGTGTAGCGATAAATCTGGATGTTTTAGATGCCCAGGTCTCACTTGCTCAGATCCAGAAGAACCTGGCTTCGGGTATTTATGACTATTTGATGGCGCAGGCCTATCTTGACCGCAGCATCGGCCGTTCCGTATTAAGTGTAGCGCCAGGTACTGCTGCCGCAGGCAGCCACGGAGGAGAGAATGAAAAAAAAGGTTAAATTGATGATCTTAATCGCCGCTCTTTTTATCGCGGGGTTAGTTTGCGCGGTGTATTTTATGGTGGAGAGGAACCACAATAAGATGATAAAGGTCTCCGGTAATATTGAAGGTGATGATGTGCGCATCTCCTTCCGCGTGGACGGGCAGATCGTTGAACTGCTTACCGACGAAGGGGAGGTTGTGAAAGCCGGGGATATAGTTGCTCGTTTGAATACCGATGAGTTGACCAAGGAAAGGGACAATTCCGCAGCCGCGCTAAAAGCGGCGGAGTTCGATTATGAACTGGCAAAGATAGATTATCAAAGATCAGAGAACCTGTTGAAAGAAGGGGCGGTCTCCGTGCAAAAAAGGGACCAGGATAAAACTGCCTACGATGCCAGCAAGGCAAAAGTAGAGCAGCTGAAGGCATCCCTGGCTCTGGCTGAAACCCGCCTGGGTTTTGCGGAGTTGGCTTCCCCCTTGGACGGTTTTATACTGGTTAAGAGCAGTTTAGGGGGAGAGGTTGTAAAGTCAGGTACCCCGGTCTTTACCGCGATCGACCTGCGCAATATCTGGGTCACCGCTTACCTTGACGAAAAAGACCTGGGGAGGGTTAAGCTCGGCCAGAAGGCGGAGGTGGCTACCGATACGTTCCCGGGAAAGAGATATAAGGGAACGATTTCTTTTCTTGCGAGCCAGGCGGAGTTCACCCCTAAATTCATCCAGACCCAGGAGGAAAGAGTTAAATTAGTCTACCGTATCAAGGTCAGGGTGGATAATTCCAGCCTTGAATTAAAGCCGGGTATGCCTGCCGACGCCTATATAATCGAATAAAACATGGTCACCATTAAAGCCAGCCGATTAACCATGAAATTCGCTTCCCTTGTCGCCGTTGATAACCTTAATCTTGAAGTGGAGGAGGGTGAGATATTCGGTTTGGTTGGTCCGGACGGAGCAGGAAAGTCTACGACCATACGTTTATTGACCAGCATACTTGATCCCACTGAGGGGGATGCCTGGGTTTGCGATAAGCATACGGTCAAAGATGCCGAAACGGTTAAGGAATCTATCGCTTACATGTCCCAGCGTTTCGGCTTATACGAGGAGTTAAGCGTTATAGAGAATATCAATTTCTACGCCGATGTTTACGGCATTGCCCGGGATAAGCGCACCGCTGCCATTGACCGGCTGCTTGGGTTTTCCGGCCTGATACCTTTTAAGCAGCGTTTTGCCGGGAAACTCTCCGGAGGAATGAAACAGAAATTAGGGCTTGCCTGCGCCCTCATACATACCCCAAGGGTATTATTCCTCGATGAGCCCACTAACGGGGTTGACCCTGTCTCAAGAAGGGATTTCTGGAATATCCTTTACGGTTTGCTGAAAGAAAAGGTCACTATATTCTGTTCCACCTCCTATCTTGATGAGGCCGAGCGCTGCCACAGGGTCGGCCTGATGCACAAGGGCAAGCTCTTACGCTGCGACTATCCGAGCAATATCAAGAAGGAATTCAATGCCAGGACACTGGAAGAGGCTTTTATAACTATAATCAATGAATACGAACGAAAACAGCCCTGACAATATCGCCGTAAGCGTAAAGGACCTGGAAAAGAAATTCGGGGATTTTACCGCGGTGAATAAGATCAGTTTTGATGTCCGGCGGGGGGAGATATTCGGATTTCTCGGGCCTAACGGCGCCGGTAAATCCACCACTATCAGGATGTTGTGCGGGATTATTTCTCCTTCGTCGGGCAGCGGACAGGTCGGAGGTTTTGATATTATCAGGGAGCAGTATAAGATCAAGGAACATATCGGATACATGTCGCAGAAATTTTCCCTTTATAATGATCTGAGCGTGGAGGAGAATATCAATTTCTACAGCGGCATCTATAAGATACCGAAAGCACAAAAGAAGGAGCGTTTTAATATGGTGATCCGCTCCGCTGGGTTAGAGGGGATGGAAGGCGCCCTTACCTCTACCCTTGCCGGAGGATGGAAGCAGCGCCTGGCTTTAGGTTGCGCGCTCCTGCATAAGCCCACGATCATATTCCTCGATGAGCCCACATCGGGGGTTGACCCTATTACCCGGGCTAATTTTTGGGGGGTCATCAAAGAGCTGGCCGCCGGAGGCGTAACGGTGTTTGTTACCACGCATTATATGGATGAGGCGGAGAATTGCAACCGCATGGTTTTGATCTATCACGGAACGATCATTGCCGGCGGGACCCCCCAAGAGATGAAAACTACGTGCATGAAGAATGAGGTGCTTGAGATAACCCTGCCCGACTCCAAGGATTGGCTGGAAAAGATAAGCCGGATAGAAGGGGTCAAGGAGGCTTCACTTTTCGGCTCCGACATTCATACTGTTGTTTACGACAGCGCCAAGGCAATATCCGCGATAAAGGAGTTCTTTCGGCAGGAAAAGGTGGAGGAGTTTGATGTCAGGAAGATCCTTCCATCGCTGGAAGATGTATTTGTTTCTTCAATAGAGGAATATGACAAGAGAGAGCCTGAAAAGAATTAAAGCGGTAGCCTGGAAGGAGTTCATCCAGATCAAGCGTGACCCGCGAAGCCTCGGCCTTGCCCTGGCCATCCCGATATTCATGCTCTTGATCTTCGGTTACGGGCTTTCACTTGACATCGATCATGTGCGCACCCTTGTCTGGAACCAGGATGCCTCAAGCCAGGTTAGCCGGGATTTCCTGCTTAATTTCAAGAACTCCAAATATTTCAGGATAGTCGGCTACACCGATAATTACCGGGATATCCAGAATAAGATCGATAAAGGGGATATAATGATGGCGCTGGTCATCCCTAAGGATTTTTCGCATTATATCGAATCCGGAAAGATCGCGCCTTTACAGCTTTTAATCGACGGTAGCGATGCCAACACCGCGACCATTGCCATTGGCTATGTGCGCTCGGTAGTTTCTAAATACAACGTGGATCTCCTGACCAGCGCCTTTAGGGAACATGGGTTAAACCCGGTTAACTCTTTGGATCCCCGGATGAGGGTTTGGTTCAATATGGGGATGGTCAGCACCTGGTTTATAATCCCCGGGGTCATTGCCATGATCATTATGATCATCTCGGCTTTGCTGATTTCCTTAACCATTGCCCGGGAGTGGGAGAGAGGAACGATGGAGCAATTGATCTCTACCCCGGTAAAAGGCCCGGAGCTTATTACCGGGAAATTCATACCGTATTTTGCCATCGGGTTCTTTGACCTTATGGTGGGTGTAGTCATGGCCAGGTTTTTATTCGGTGTCCCCTTCAGGGGCAGTTATACCCTGCTTATAATTTTAAGCTCTCTATTTATAACCGGGGCTTTATCCCTGGGGATATTTATCTCCGTTGTCGCCAGGACCCAGCTTATGGCAAGCCAGCTGGCCAGCCTTTTAACGCTCATACCGACGATGCTGCTCTCCGGATTTATTTATCCTATCTTTAATATGCCGAAAGCAGTGCAGGCAATTACTTATCTTATCCCGGCGCGTTACTATATAGTCGTATTAAGGGACCTCTTCCTGAAAGGCAACGGCATCGCTACCATATGGGATGAAGCGCTCTTTTTGTTATTGTTCGCTTTTTTTATGTTTAGTTTTGCGCTGAGAAGATTCAGGAAGAAGGTGGCATAAGGTGTCCTATGTTTGAGCGAGTCAAGGCGATCCTGATAAAGGAATTCAAGCAGATCTTTCGCGACCCGCGGATGAAAACGATAATTTTTATTTCTCCGCTTATCCAGATAATCCTGTTCGGTTACTCCGCCAACAGGGATATCACTTATGTGCCCACCGCGATCTTCGACCGGGATAACACAAAGGAAAGCCGGGATCTTCTGCGCAAGTTCACCTATTCCAAATATTTTGTACCCGTGCGCTATCTCACCGAAGATAAGCAGGAGAATGAAGTCCTGGATAAGGGCCAGGTTAGCCTGGTCATCCGTATTGACCGCGGCTTTGGCCGCGACCTTAAGGCCGGTAAGCAGGCCGATATCCAGCTCGTTTTTGACGGCACGGATTCAAATACCGCCATGGTCGTTATGAGTTATGTCAATACGATCATAAGTAACTACCAGCAGGAGCTGTTTAAGGACAGGGCCGACACAGCCGGATTTATAAATACCGTGCCCAGCGTTGACCTCAGGGACCGCGCCTGGTTCAACGGCAACCTTATCTCAAGGAACTATTATCTGCCCGGGGTCATCTCCACTATCGTGACCGTGATGTCTCTTTTGCTCTCTGCCATGGCGATAGTAAAAGAGAAAGAGATCGGCACCATGGAGCAGCTGACCGTCAGCCCTTTAAAGCCCTTAGAACTTATCATAGGCAAGCTCCTGCCTTTCGCGGTTATCGCGCTTATTCAGGTCACCCTTATTACCATATTGGGGGTACTTTGGTTCCAGATACCGTTAAGAGGCAATCTGTTTTTCCTTTTATTTGCTACCTGCATATATCTATTTACTACCCTGGGGATAGGGCTGTTTATTTCCACGATATCGGCAACCCAGCAGGAGGCGATGATGTCGGTGTTTCTTTTTTATATGCCCACCGTCCTATTATCCGGTTTTGCCTATCCGATATCCAACATGCCGCAGGTTATCCGGTGGTCTACCTTTATTAACCCGCTGCGTTATTTTATGGTGGTTATCAGGAGTGTTTTCTTAAAAGGGGTCGGAATTGAGGTGCTTTGGACGCAGCTTGTGCCGCTTTTATTTATCGGCCTTACGGTTATTACCCTAAGCTACCTGCGTTTTCGCAAAAGATTAGCTTAACCTTACTTTAAAATTTATGCTTAAACGAATAAAGAGGATAATATTTTTTCTGTTTCTCGCCGCTGTTTTGATCGTTCTGGGGGTGTCTTTGTTTACCATATTCTTTGATCAGGCGGTAATCGTCAGGAGGGGCACGATCTACCGTGTGCCTTCCGAGCAGAAAATAGTGGCCTTGACCTTTGACGACGGGCCTTCTCCTGATTGGACCCCTAAGATATTAGACGCGCTCAAGAAGGCAAATATCAAGGCTACTTTTTTTATGCTGGGAAAGCACGCGGAGGAGTATCCGGAGGTGGCCAGGCGTGTAGCCAAAGAGGGCCATGAGATAGGCAACCATACCTATGACCATCACGTTCTTATTTATTACAAAAGAGAGGAATTGGATAAGGAGATAAGGGATGCCCAGGCAGCCATATATAAGGCCACCGGCGTAACTACAAAATATTTCCGGCCTCCCAAGGCCTGGCTTACCGGAGATGAAAAGAAACAGGTCAGGGAGATGGGCTATGAGATTATCCTCTGGTCTTTAAATTCCAAGGATTGGGTTACCTTCCACGATAAGCAGATCACCTCGTATATTTTAAGGAATGTCCGTCCGGGGGATATTATTCTTTTTCATGATTCCGGGGGTGTCTTTCGCCCCGAAGGAGGGAGCAGGAAGCAGACGGTAAAAACTATCCTGCGCCTGGCCGCTAAACTAAGGGAAAGGGGTTACAGGTTTGTGACTATCAACGAGCTTTTGAATTTACGGGAGAAAAATGGAAAACCATAAGACGTTAAAACAGGTTTTACTGCTGGTTATATTATCTTATTTCTGTTTCATGTTCGGCAACTCCCTGGTCTCACTTACTATCCCTGATGAGGTTTTTTACGCTCAAACCGCCAAGGAGATGCTCAAAAACGGAAGCTGGATGACCCCTTACATCTTCGGCCAACCGCAGTTTGAGAAACCGGTATTTCTTTACTGGCTGCTTAAGTCGGCCTTTATGGTTTCCGGGATAAATAGTTTTTCCGCCAGGTTTTTCCCGGCTTTCTTCGGGATGATCGGTGTGGTTGCCGCTTATTTCCTGGGGTGGATCGGCTTTAAAGACCATAAAAAGGCATTTATTTCAGCGATAGTTTTAATGACCGGAGGCCTTTATGTGGGCCTGGCCAGGACAGTGTTTACGGACCTGGTTTTTTCCGTATTCATACTTTTGTCCCTGTTATCTTTTTATTGGGGGTACTCTTTTAAAAACAGGAAGGGCCCCGGGATATTGTTGTTTTTTGTTTTTGCCGGACTGGCTACCCTGACCAAAGGCCCGCTGGGTTTATTCATCCCTCTGTTAGCGGTGATCGCGTTTTTATGGATCAGGAAAGATGCTAAATTCTTGTTTGGAGGTTATCTTTTCTGGGGATTGCTGATTTTTGGGTTGATTTCCATTCCCTGGTATCTTTTGATGTTTAAACTGTACGGCAACGCTTTTATCCGTGAATTTTTTTACAATGACCACGTTAGAAGGATCATCCAGGCAGAGCATATCGGCAATGACACCTGGTATTTTTATCCCTTCTCCATGATAGGCTGTATATTCCCCTGGAGCCTTTTCCTGGTTACCGCCTTATTTTTCCTCCCCCGGTATTTAAAGCAAAAAGATAACGCGTTCTATGTTTTTCTGGCTTGCTGGATAGCCGCGACTTTTGTGATCTTTCAGCCTGCGCATTCCAAGTTAGTAAGCTATATCTTCCCGCTTTTTCCGGCGTTGGCTCTTATTTGCGGGGGTTTTATCGCCGACTCCCTCGCCCGGGAGAAGAGGAGCCGTTTGCTTTACCTTGTTTTATCCCTGAGCTTGCTGGTTGTTTTCTTAATGCCCCTGGCTTTGATCGTTGTTTCCGCCTGGTTTAGGCATTATTTAAGCCCGTATGTTTCATCGCAGGGTGCGGTTATTTTCTTTGTTTTTGCGTTCCTCTTATTCGGGCTGATTATACTGTCTTTGATGCTTAAGAGAAAATTATTGGAAAGTATTTACTGCCTGGGGTTGTTTGTCCCGCTAATGCTGTATTTTATCCCGCTTGCGCGGCAGGATATCGAACCCTTTCTTTCTCCGCGGGAATCCTGCGAATACCTGCTCACGAATTATAAAGTGGATAACGTTATTTTAAGTTCAAAATTTTTCGTGCGCGGGATAAAATATTACACGGACAAAGAGGTGGCGGTGATCGATATGCCGGGAACCCCATTTTTTAGCCCGCACCCGATACCTTTTTTGAACACGCAGGATAAGGTGCGCGATTTCCTGCGCAGGCAAAAAATTACCTACGCCATCCTGAAAAAGAATTCGGTAGAGGACATAGACCAGCTTGTCGGCGGGGAATTCAAGTATACGGTGTTAAAGGGCATAGGCAATGAATATATCGTGAAGATCGAAACCGTTGCTAAATAACAGCGATGAACAATAAGAAAAAAACCGCGTTCCAGCTTATTTTACTTTTCGGCCTGGTCAGCCTTTTCGGGGATATGGTCTATGAAGGGGCGCGCAGCGTAAACGGCCCCTATCTTAAGACGCTCGGCGCTAATGCCGCCATAGTCGGCCTGGTTGCCGGGCTAGCCGAATTCTTAGGTTACGCGGTGCGCCTGGCTTCGGGGTATTTTGCCGATAAAACCAGGGCCTATTGGTTATTTACCTTCCTCGGTTATGGTATGTTGGTCAGCGTGCCTTTATTGTCCTTATCCGGGGTATGGCAGGTCGCGGTTATTTTCATCATTATGGAGAGGCTGGGTAAGGCCCTGCGCAGCCCGGCAAGAGACACCATTCTTTCTCAGGCAACTAAACAGGTGGGCACAGGAATTGGTTTTGCCATAGCCGAGGTGCTTGATCAGCTCGGGGCCATCGCCGGGCCCTTGATCTTTACCGCGCTTTTTGTGATCCTCGGCAAAGGGAATAGAAATATAGCGGATTATCAATACGGTTATTCCCTGCTGTGGGTTCCTTTGGTTTTAGTTTTACTCTGCGTTATCCTTGCCTGGCGCCGCGTACCTGAGCCGGAAGCTTTAGAGACCCCTGTAATTAAAAGTTCGCAAACGGATA
>JAHFFQ010000154.1 GCA_023247875.1 Candidatus Omnitrophota bacterium
AGCGGTATCCCGGTTGTTTTTGGCATTATTACCGCCGACAGTATTGAGCAGGCAGTGGAGCGCGCGGGTTCCAAGGATGGTAACAAGGGAAGGGATGCGGCGGTTTCCGCCATCGAGATGGTCAATTTGTTAGGGCAGTTAAAATAATATGCGTAAACGTTCCAAGGCCAGAGAATATGTATTGCAGATGCTCTATCAGATAGATATTACCGGGGCTGACTGCGAGGATGTCCTGAAGAATTTCTGGGAATCCAGAGAAGAGGAGGATGTTTCCGCGGAGCTTAAGGAGTTTTCCTCCGGATTGCTCCAGGGTGCTGTCCAGCATCTAAAGGAGATAGATAGTAAGATCAGCAAGTACGCGGCAAATTGGCAGCTTGAGCGCATGGCATTCGTGGACCGCAATATCATGCGCTTGGGTTGTTTTGAACTTTTTTTCCGCGAGGATATCCCGCCGAAAGTAGCGATCAATGAGGCAGTGGAGCTGGCCAAGAAATATTCAGGTTCTGAATCCGGCAAATTCGTCAATGCCATACTGGATAAAATAAAAATAGAGAAAGAAAAGTGAAATACGCCGACCTCCACGCGCATACCTCCGAGAGTGACGGCACATACACACCTGCGCAGCTGATCAAGGAAGCGCTCAAGCGTTCCTTATCGGCGGTTGCCATAGTTGATCATGATACGGTAAGCGCTATTCCCGCGGCTTTAAAAGCGGCTGAAGAAACTGAGCTTGAGGTGGTCCCCGGAATTGAATTGACCAGCCAGTATGAAAATCAGGAGGTCCACATACTCGGGTATTTTCTGGATTACCAGGACAATGGGCTGCTGGATAAGCTCAAACCCGTGCGCCAGGCCCGCATCCACCGCGTTCATGAGATGATAAAAAACTTAAAAGGGCTGGGTGTAGAGCTTGACCCGGAGACGGTCTTTGATATTGCGGGGACTGGCACCGTGGGGAGGATGCATATTGCCCGGGCATTGGTCAGGGATGGCTGGGTCAGCTCAACGGCTGAGGCATTCCGTAAATATATAGGCGATAGATCCCCGGCTTATGTGTTAGGTTTTCGTTTTTCTCCGGAGGATGCCATAAAGATAATCAGGGATTCGAAAGGGGTGGCTGTTTTGGCGCACCCTTATGTATTGCATAATGATGAGTGGATCGGGGAGTTCGTGGCAAGCGGCCTGCAGGGCTTGGAGGCTTATTATCCCGAGCACTCCCAATCGCAGGTTAATTATTACCTGGACTTGGCCAAGAAGCTTAACCTTGTGGTTACCGGCGGCTCGGATTTCCATGGGAGCGCAAAGCCCGATATAAAATTGGGCAGCGTTAAGATACCGCTTGAGCTGGTAGAAAAGCTGCGACTGGCTAAACGATGAAGCGTATACCAAAGAATGATGAATATTATATGCGCCTGGCCCTAAAGCTTGCGCTTAAGGCAAAAGGAAAGACCTCTCCTAATCCTTTGGTGGGAGCATTGGTGGTAAAGAACGACAGGATCGTCGGCAGAGGTTTCCATGCGAAGGCAGGCCTTGCGCACGCGGAGATCAATGCTTTGGATGAGGCAGGCAAAAAAGCTAAGGGTGCGGTTTTATATGTCACCCTTGAGCCCTGTGCTCATACAGGCAGGACGCCGCCTTGTGTTAACCGCGTAATTGAAAGCGGCATAAAGGAGGTGGTTATCGGGATGATCGACCCGAATCCCTTGAACAACGGCAAGGGTATTGCGCTGCTTAAGCAGCATAATATTAAAGTAAGGCACGGGTTTTTAGGCGATGAGCTGGCCAGGATAAATGAGGGTTTTATAAAATACATCACCACCAGGATTCCTTTTGTCACGGTCAAGGTTGCCGAGTCCCTGGACGGCCGGATTGCCACTTATGCCGGAGATTCCAAATGGATCACTTCGGATAAGTCGCGCGCCTTTGCCCATAAAATACGCAAGGATTACGACGCGATCATGGTGGGGGTAAATACAGTGCTGCGGGATAACCCGCGTTTAAACGCCTGGTTTTCGGCTAAACAGCCGGTTAAGATAATCATGGACAGCAATTTAAGCACCCCTGAAAATGCTAATATTTTTTCAGGTAATTCCCAGGTGATTATTATTACCTTGCCCAGCCGAGCAGGCCAGGAAACGGAGAACCGCAAGCGGTTGCTTGAAAAAGCAAAGATCATTGAAGTAAAGGAGAGGTCCGGCCAGATCAACCTGCGCGATGCGTTAAAGAAGATCGCCCGGCTGCAAATAACCAATATTATCGTTGAAGGCGGTGGCACGCTGATCGGTTCCCTCTTTGATGAAAGGTTGGTGGATAAGATATTATTCTTTATCAGCCCCAAGATCATCGGCGGGAAAGATGCTATTTCTTCGGTAATGGGCAAAGGGGTAAGGCGGGTGGACCAGGCAATAAAGTTGCGCGGGGTGAAATTCAGGCGTTTTGGTGAGGAACTGCTGGTTGAGGCAGGAGTAAAGTAAATGTTTACCGGTATTGTTGAGGAACTTGGCAGGGTAAGAAGGATCTCGCGTTCAGCCGGAGGAGCCCTTCTTGAAATAACTAGCCAGAAAACTTTGCAGGATACTAAAGTAGGCCAAAGTATCGCAGTTAACGGGGCTTGCCTTACAGTAGTTGAGCTTAAAAATAATTCTTTTTGTTTTGAAGTTATGCCGGAAACGCTCAAAAGCACTAATCTCGGCTTGCTTAAGATCGGCGAAGAAGTAAACCTGGAACGCAGCCTTAAAGTAGGAGAGAGGGTCTCCGGTCATTTTGTCTCCGGCCACATTGACTGCCTGGGACTGGTGCGCAGGAAGGGTTTGCGTAATGGTAATTTGGAATTTGTTATTGCTGTCCCTGTTTCTTTTGCGCGTTATTTCCTGCCCAAGGGGTCGGTATCCCTGGACGGGATAAGCCTGACCCTGGCGGATAAGCGCAGTGATACCTTCAGCGTTTATATCATTCCGCACACCCTTAAGAATACAACTTTAAGTTTTAAAGGCCCCTCGGATAAGCTGAATGTTGAGTTTGAT
>JAHFFQ010000177.1 GCA_023247875.1 Candidatus Omnitrophota bacterium
GGATTTTTCTTGAATTGCGATGACAAAACTAAAATTACTACAATAACAATTGTTGAAGAAAGTGGATATTATAGTAGTTGGGGTCTCCTTGGTGGATTGGCTGGGACACCCCAAATCAGAAGTACATTAGCTGATAAAATTAAATTAAAAACCATAGAGAAAAATAAAGAAGATGAGAAAAAATGACAAGAGAAAACACAAAAGCTTAGCATAAAGCAAACGCATCTATTATCACAAAAAGCGGGATAATAGAAGAATTCCGGAGACTCAATACTCAATTAAATCCCAATCCTGAAAAGGGTTTGGGATTTTTTGTTTTAACTTAAAATAATTGCGTTGAATTCCAAGGACACAATACTTAATTTTCTGATTTTTAAAATAACCAAAGTAATGGTTGACTTCTGGTCGTAGTAGCAGGACAATACATGTATACGAAGGAGGCGCCATGGGGAAGAGATTCTTATTAATATTGATATTCTTATTGGTTACTGTTTCATTGTGTTTTGCTGAACGAGTGAATGGTTATCTAAGAAGTGACGGAACTATTGTAAACAGTTATGAACGTTCTAGTTCAGATGGTACTGTAAGGAATAATTGGTCGTACGAAGGAAACTCTAATCCTTATACGGGTCAGGAGGGGCATAACCATTACCGCCATAGTCCCTCAAGCGAGTACTATCAGGGAAATTAAACTTAATTAAATTGATAGCATGAAATCCCAATCCCGAAAAGGGCTTGGGATTTTTTGTTCCCAGCGGTATAATGATAAAAAGCGAAAGGGCCGTATGGAATTTTCTAGAAACCGGATAATCAAAATCGCGCTAACGCTGGCATTCTTATGCTGCATGCTCTTTGCGAATTTTTTTGCGGTAAGAATGATGCTTCGTTATGGGGTGGATACGTATTTTTATGACAAGCTTTTGGTTGCCTATACTATCGGCGGCACAAAGGGCCTTAAAATGGAGCTTGATAAAATAACGGTTACCGATAAGCTGCGCCGCGAATCAGTCTTGGCTAAGGACTTTGCAAGCAGGCTTGAAACATTAGCAGACCCCGGAGCATTCCTGACAGGCAAGGTCCAGAAAAGTAAGAAAATGGCCTTTTTTATCAGGAACTTGCGCAGCGCGGCAATTGTCCTTATGCTCATATTATTCAGTTGGAAGCTGATTGTTAATTCCGCGGATAACTCTAAATCCAGAAAATCTGTATGATATTGTTAACTGCAGTAGAAGCTAAATCTTTGGACAATAAGGCCAAAGAAAAAATTAAAAAATACAGTTTAATTATCAATGCTTCCAAGGCGTATGCCATATCGGCAGATATTCCTCTAAGACATCAGGCCGATGCCTGAAAGCAGGCAGCTTTAGTTAGGAGCATTGGCGTTCCTTTGGAGTGAAAAAAAATACTAATTTTCACTGGACAAATCACTAAAATGTGTTATACTTAAAAAGTAGTGAATAAAGGATTAGAAGTTTGTAGGCCGCGAGGTTTAAAAAAACTAACCTTCGCGGTTTTTTGTTTCTGCCGTTATTTACTAAAATTTAGAGGAGAGGGGGTAGTAAATAATGGCAAAGGGAAAAGTAAAGTGGTTTTCAGACCAGAAAGGTTTTGGGTTTATCACGCCTGAATCCGGTAGCGATGTATTTGTTCATCACAGCGCAATCCAGGGTGAGGGTTATAAATCCTTGGCTGAGGGTCAGGAAGTTGAGTTCAACATCGAAAAAGGGCCTAAAGGCGAACAGGCTACGAATGTAGTCAAACTGTAAGGCCAATACAAATAGCCTGGCTTCTATAACTAGAGGCCAGGCTATTTTTTTAAGTTAAATATACTTGGATTTATTATAAAAGAAGGTATAATATTCTTCATGAAAAATAAAATTAAGAAAAAGACGTCCATTAATTGCCTTAAATGTAAAGAGCCGGCAGTTTGCTGCAGGCTCGGGGCCTGGATTGACCTTGAGGAAGCCAAGAAAATTTTATCGCTGGGGATAAAAGGGGACTTTTTCCATTTAGAAATAGACAAGGCTTTTCCTTCCGGATACAAGGTCGGCACCAGCTATGAAGACGAGCAATGTGTTTTTCTGGATACCGATGGCCTGTGCCGGATACATAAATTTGATTACGCGATAAAGCCGGTAACCTGCAAAGAATTCCCTTATGAAGGCAAAGAGATTGCGCCTATCGCCGAATTTTTATGTGTTGCGCATAAGTCCAGGGTCAAGAAGGCTAAACCGCGCGGGAAAAAATAAGTATGGAATATACCACGGGAAAAGTCGGCAGGGTTTTTCTCCTAAAATTTGAAAATAATGATATTTTAATCCAAAGCTTAAGCGGCCTGGCTAAGAAGGAGCGGATTAAAGCGGCAACTGTTATTTTTATCGGCGCGCTTAGAGAAGGAGATTTAGTTACCGGCCCCAAGAAACCGGTTATTCCCCCTCAGCCTAATAAAAATATTTTTAAAGGCGGCTGGGAGGTAATGGGGCTGGGCACGATTTTTACAAATTCTAAGGGCCCGCAGATACATATCCATGCCAGCATGGGCAAGAAAAATAAAGTTTTAACCGGTTGCGTGCGTGGCAGCTCAAAAGTATTTTTAGTCATTGAGGCTGTGGTTTTAGAATTAAAAGGCGTAAGGGCAAGCAAGGAAATTGACCCAAAAACCGGCCTTAACCTGTTAAGGATTATCTAAAAGGAGAGTGCATGGATTTCAGCTCGATTAGAAAAGATATAAAAAGGCTCAATTTCGAAGCGCTGCGCACTGATTGCGATAATTTTTTTGAAGCTGTTATTATCAAGCATGAGATAGATAAGCTTAATTCTCAATTAACGAGTTTATTTGGTGAGCCGGTGTATCCGTCGAAAAACAGGCTGGCGCATAAAGTGCAAAAATCAGTCGATGGTTTTGGCGGGATCGTGCCGGGCCAGACGCTGTATTATAAAGAACTGGGCAATGACAGCATCCTTGCTATGCTTTGGCCCT
>JAHFFQ010000034.1:0-5582 GCA_023247875.1 Candidatus Omnitrophota bacterium
TATTTTATTCCCTCTCGGCCCTGGGAAGGGCGCGGGGATGGGATGCGGAATTTTGCAGCACAGAAGGGGAAGATTACCTTGTCGTCAAATCGCACGGCAAGACATTGATTGTTAGAGGCGAAAAGGAATGGAAGTTCCATGATTTGAGAAGCCGCCAGATTGAGGCAGCCGCAGCGGCGATGTTTAATGAATCCTTCTTTGATTTTCTCATGCAAAACCAAATAAATGAAATTGTGTGGGAATGCGCCAGGGAAGCTGATGTTTCCCGGTATGAAGCAAAAGAGGCAAGGCTGTATTACAATTTTTTCTTATTTTTCTTAGAAGATATGGAAGTTACAAAGGTGAGAATTAAACAGTCCGTTTGCAGTTCTCCGGGCAAGGCCGCCTCGCCGTTGGCGGATGGTGGTAAAGAAGCTGACGTTAAGGAGGGTAAGCGCTGGTTAGTTAAAGCCTGGTTTATAATTCTGGGTATTCCGCTGGGACTGGTTGACGGAATCTGCTTTTTGGTTTGGTTAAGAGACCTTTCTGAGGGCACTAAAAAGTGGAGCATCTTTTTTGAGAAATTACCCGTTCCTTATATCACCATTCCTTTTTTTATATTGGTTCCTCTTATCGGCTTTCTGCTGCTATGGAGAGATGAGATTAAGATATGTCAGAGAGAGAAAGAAACTATAGGCCCAGGCAGAAGCGATGGGCGCAGCGCCTCGCCGCTGTCGTTACTCGAGATGGTTTTATTGTATATAGCAGGATATGGGACTCTCGCCTTTATAATTTGGACTTCCGCATGGATAATCTATTATGTCTTCAGAGAGGACGCTTTGTCGCGGAATTACGAAGATATGCTGACAGATGCTCTTCATACGCACTTTGGTAAAGGAGCGCGCGAACAACATGCGGCCCTGTTTGGGCTGATCCGGCATAGAGTAAACAGCCTGTCTCCGGAGTATATTTCCGAAGAAGCTCCCCCTAAATTACTTGCGCCTTTCATAATACAGCAGCAGCTCTATGATTTGGCAATGGCTGCGGCGGAAAAGAAGATAGACCCTTATGGAGTGGTCGTGGGAGTGGAGGTGGATAAGATACTTAATGCGAAAATCTTGCCCATCTACAAAGACCTTGTGACGGCACTAGGCAGCAATACGCTATCACGCGAAATCCGCCCCAGTGATGCATGGAGTATCTCTGAACCATTGTCGAGGCATGAACCGCAGATAGCTGCACTCGTTACCAAGTGGTTAGAAGGGAAAGAATATGTAAGCCAAGGTGAATTCGCGCAACTGTCGATGCTTTTGCGGACCAATGCCACACCCGCTACGATAATAAGCTATTTTGGAAATAAATCAGTGAATTCTCCCGTCGCTTATAGGCGATATCTTAAAGAAGGATTTTCCGTGTATGAGCTAGGCTCAGGAGATACGGTTATAGAAACTGTCCCTGATATTGGTTTTACGATAATCAGCTGGAAACAGAAGATTAACGGTGTTTGGCAGGAGCTTTTGCGCATTCCGCCCTCACTTGAGGCATTGGCATCAGGGATGTGCGATTATGGAATTTCGTCTTTATCGCCGTGGGGCGGGAGGATGGGGAAAGCTTTGGAAGTGCAGCATAACGGAGACGGCAATTATTTAGGAATAACTAAAGAAGCGCAATTCAATCTTGGCGGACGGGATTTTCATATTACAGGGGGGAAGAAATGGAAATGGGATAATAATCTGGTGCACGGTATGGTTTTTGATAAAAGATGGCTCATTGTTGGTTCTGAGGCAAGCGATATTGTTTCTTTGTCTGCTTCCTTGCGTGCGGAAAGCCAACCGGAGATCTGGGATGCCTTCGGCAGGATATGGACTCAAGCCACTCAAGCCGTAAGAGACGGCGAGGTCGGGATAACAACGCTACAGGGCAACGATAATGAATATGGCGTTCCTCTCGCGCACGCTTTGCATCCCTGGTTTAAGCTGGGTGAAGAAGCTATCCGAAAAACCCAACTACAGTTTGAGGCTGATTATATCTATCTTGGCGGCAATATGCCTACCGGGCAAATGTCGTCTGTTAAAGGCACGCGGTTTGATTTTAACAATTTTAGGAATATCGAAGGCGGTTTTGACGGCGTGTTCATACTAAAGGAAGACAAAGATGGATGGCGTACAGTCAAATTGCTGGTGCCGGACTGGGGGGTTATGGTTGGGATGAAGATGAGCCGCAGCTATAAGTACCTGGTTTTATATGCCGCCGATGGTTATATCTGTTTTGAGCCGCATGAAGCCCCGCCGAATTTCATGTATCTCCTGGAAAAGAAGCTGATCGATAAAACCGGGATAATCTCAAAGCCATATGCAATGCGAGAAAGCCAAGTGATTTTTAGCGTAACACCCTTAACCTGCGCCTCTGCGCTGGACGCCGCTACTGTTGTATTATTAAAAACCTGGCAGCAGGTAGCCAAGATAGGTGATTTGGACACGATAAGGGCAATGGATATTCTTGAGTTCTGCAGAGCATTAGGTGCTAAGGAAATGCGTCCGAAGAGGCTTGATTTTATCCGCAGGCTGCTTGAAATGGACGTAACTCCTGGCTTGATATGCATTTCAAATGAAAGCTGGACTGTTATCGAAAGGTATAGAATTGTCCGGAGAATGAAAACAAGGGACTGCGACACGATGATTAAATATCTATCCAAAATACCGCAGATTTCCGGCCCAGGCATCTATTACGTTAAGGGAGCAATCAGAAGCTATTCAAAGAGCGCTCTTGTTCACGAACTGCTGGAATTAAATGCCATAAATTCTGGTTTAAAAGACAGCGGCTTTTTCAATTGCCTGGGAGATGCCCATCCGATAGTGCTGGAGGGAGAATTGCGATTTGCCAAACTTATGGGGCTTCCTGAATTAAGCATCAGCCTTCCAAATATGAAGAAAAAGCTGAATAATTTACTGGACGTGCCGGCAGAGTATTATGACAGCGAATTAAAAAAAGAGATAAGGAGGATGAGGCAGATAATTGAAGACTTAATACGCGACTCGTATACAGACGGGTTCAAAGAGTCCTCTTTGCAGCTTTGGCAGAAGGCAAGGAAAGCAGTCTCCTCGCCGATAGCAATATTTGAATTTACGCTGGACAATGAAAGATATACCATAACCAACCCGGCTTCGCATGATTTAAAGAACGGCCTTATCGAGCTTAATCATATGGCATGGGAGGCCAGATTTCAGGAAAAAGAAGCGGCTCTTGTAGGGCGCATTGTAAATAACCCATATTTTAACCTCTGCATCAATGGCAAAAATTCAAAAGTAATGGGGGTTATTTATCAGTTACCCGCCTTTTTTGCTTCAGCGGAAGAAATCCTCACTTATGACAATCTGGCAGGTAGTAATGCGTATTCTATTTGTGACAGGGGGAGAATAAGGACAGCTTTATGTTATGATATAAGCGTATCAAACGAGCAGCGCGGTTCAGGGCTATCGCAGGTTTTGATCATAGCCGCCATCAAATATCTTAAAGATCTGGGAGTAGAACACATTTACACGCTTACCACCGAACAACCCAAACATTTCGGATTAGCCGGAAGGTTCCATACAAAATCAGACGGCAGGTTCCCTAAGCCGGGAGCTAAGCTGGTAATGGTAATTGAAAATAGCCGCACTGATAATATCGGGGTTAAGCATCCCACCTTTATATATGATTATTCCGGGGCGATAAATACGATAGAAGACTTCATATTTTTCTACAAAATTACCGGCATAGAAGCGGGCTCCTCGCCGTTTTCTGATCCTTCTCCGAAGCATCATCCCAGGGCAGGTTTTTGTTTGGCCGACGTTGAATTTGAAATACGGCTGATCACGCACTCCGAGAGAATAAATTCATTCCGTCAGCTTAACGAGAGAGACCATTTGATAAAAGGACTTCTCAGGTATTTTGAGTTAGTTTCTCAGGAGGCCAATAAGAGAATGCTTTTGGCGATGGTCAGGTCAGGCCGGCTGCGCGCCGGGCCTCTCCATGCTGCATACAGCGCACAATCAGATGAACATATTTTTATTGCCAGCAATAATAATCCGAATCCTCTCCTCATGTTGCTTCAATATATCCACCAGGGTTCCTATGAGGAAAAAACCTCCGCCGCGAAGGAATTTCTTAAAATACAACCTGTTTTGCGCATAGAAAAATACCGGCATATAATGTCGCAGAGCAGATTAATCCCCACGCAGAATACCCCCCGATATATCTGGAAATGGCAAAGAGAGTTTTTATTTGGAAGCAGAGAATCTTCCGGCTGTAATTTTGACGTTGTCGTGACCGTGGATACTAAGAGAGCTATCTTTCGATTCCAGGTAAAGAATAGGCACAATCCAAAATTTACCTATGCTGAAACTCTCCCAGGCCCAACCTTTATCGAACAAATAAGGATAGGGATCCCCCTGTCTTGTATCGTGGTATTTAGTTTAGAGCCTTACTCTCACATGATGGAACCTTCTTTTGCCGAATTGGGTCAGGTTTTTAATTTTAAATTTGAATTTATGCATTCTTTTGGAGATATAAGTGCTTCTCCATTATGTATTAATTCTTCTGGTACGCCGTTACCGAAGTTATTATTTTACCTGCCATATGATTTTACCCCCAGCCAGGACGCCCCCGGTTTGTTGCCGCTTTTAGAGTTAGCAAAAGGAGCGGGGTTTGAAGTCAAGCTCGTTATCCGCAAAGAGGAGTTACTGGAGGCGGTTCGGAAAGAGAAATATGACGTGATTGGCCTCTCTACTCTTTATTATACCTTACCCTTTATTTTGCAGGTTGCTATAGAGGCCAAATCCATTGATCCCTGCGCCGTTGTGATGCTGGGAGGCCAGGGGCTGCGGCCTTATTCCGAGGCCCTGATAAATCATCCGGCGGTAGATATAATCCTGGAAGGCGAAGCAGAGATAACCCTGCCTTTGGTTTTAAGGCATTTGCGCAGAAAAGATTCTTCCGCAGGCATGGTTGTTCCTTTTAGGAGTATTTACCGGCTTAGCGACCATCAACATGGATACCTGGAAAGAACATTGGGCGGCAATTTTTATAAAAGCCCTATTACCAAAACGCAGGCGGATAATATAATTGACACTATTTTTGTGCGGGAAATTGTTGCAGAGGGGAGGAAATTGCAAATCGCCATTCCTCTTGAAGGGATCTTCCTGAAGAGGGAAGATGGAGAGATTTTTATAAGAAGGCAGGGAGCAGAAAGCGTGGATGCCGAACAAAGGCTTCAGCGATATTCCCATTGCCGGCCGCTTTCAGGAGAATTAGACAGCCTTATAAATTACCCCTGGGATATTTTTAAAGAGGCCGGATTCAGGTCTGTTTCTTTGTATGCCCAGCGCGGTTGCCCGGGGAAATGCGGTTTTTGCGCAATACAAATTCCCTATAGCGGTGGGCGCAGGCTTAGTCCTGAAAAGGTAGCGCAAATCTGCCGGCAGGCCAGTGAGCACGGGGTAAGGAAGATAGAGTTTGCCGATGACGTTTTTATCCAGGATAGGAAATGGATAGAAAAGCTATGTGATGAAATGAAGAAAATGGCATTGAATGAAAGAATATCGTTTATCTGCCAATTTAGGGTT
>JAHFFQ010000034.1:5682-11334 GCA_023247875.1 Candidatus Omnitrophota bacterium
GAAGATAGAGTTTGCCGATGACGTTTTTATCCAGGATAGGAAATGGATAGAAAAGCTATGTGATGAAATGAAGAAAATGGCATTGAATGAAAGAATATCGTTTATCTGCCAATTTAGGGTTGTTTCTCCCGTGGATGAGGAATTGCTGAGGTTAATGGCAGGAGCCGGAATAAAGATAGTAAAAGTAGGCGTGGAGACATTTATTCCTTATAAAGCAGGGCACTTGGGCAAGATGCAGTCCGGAGATAAATATGTTATGGCAGCGCGAGATCTCATTGAGAGAGTTCTTAGCTTAGAATTATCGCTTAGCATAAACATTATCCTCGGCAGCGATGCGGATACGGCATTTTTGCAGGAAATTCTGCTGGAATTAAGAGAGATTTCCCGCGTATCCTTGGATTGTTATCGTAGCTATCAGCGGGTCCCGCTTTTTATCATCGCCCTTGGGCTTGATCCTCTACCCTTGGCCGCTTTAGCTGAAAAAAGAGTTAATACGGTTAATGGCGGCATAGAAAACATTCCGATAGAAGAGTATCTGGAGTATCGCCGTCCAGGCAGGGAATTGAATGGAATTTTGGTAGGAGACATACCCGTTGGCCTCACCAAGAAAGATGGTTTAGTCTCTATTGCCTCAATTGTCTTGCCGCGTAGTTTCATAATCGATGAGCGTGTCAGCCGATTACTTGCGTTCCTCCGCGAGAATTGCCAGTCAGATGTTATGGGTTTTCCTTCTTTTTCTGATGTGCTTAAGAAAGGCGCAGGATTTTTGAGTGAATTAGCAGAATTGGTGGATACCGTAGAAGAAAAAGAGGAAATTTTAGAGGCGGTCATGGAGATCGAAGGCAATATGGCCGAACTTCATGCGCGTATTAATGCCGATATGCGAAAAATCATTGAAGAGTTTGTATCTTTGGAGAATGATTTCCGGAAGGCAGATGAGAGATATTGGGCAGAGTGGCCGCGCCCCGGAGAGGAGGTGTCAGTTACAATAAGGAATCTGGAGCAAAGTGCAGGGCAATATCTTGCTTGTGTGGTGCGGATGCGGGATGCGCTCTACGCCTATCCGAGTTTACGCCTCGGGCTTCAAAATATGCGCATGCTGCTGGATGATATGCTGGAAAAAATAAATGGATTCAAGCCCTATTTGTCAAATTCCGGACCAATGGCTGATAATAGTCGAAAGCCCAACGGGGCCTCTCCGCTTTTGTGTAGTAAATCGTTCATTGAATTATTTACTCAAATAAGTAAGCATCATACTACAAGGAGACAATTCATAAGGGACGGAGTTAAATTAGCAGCTATGTTTGGTTTGCTTACACAAGGTTTAGTATCAGGCTGCAGCCAAGATTTAAGCGATGCACAACGGTTATCGCGGATCAGGCTTCTAAAAGAAGATATCATGTTTTTTGACAAATATCTTCACTATCCCGGGAATATCGATGTAGACAGGCAGGACATAGCAAATTATTTATACGTCATATATGACGTCTTCCCCGATACAATAGGAGGTTATGCTGTGCCTTTAGGAAA
The DNA here is from genome assembly GCA_023247875.1 of Candidatus Omnitrophota bacterium. Taxonomy (GTDB): domain Bacteria; phylum Omnitrophota; class Gorgyraeia; order Gygaellales; family Profunditerraquicolaceae; genus UBA6249. The sequence goes on from JAHFFQ010000034.1 coordinate 7,213, forward strand.
AGGATATTTTCTATCCGCGTATCATGTAATAAGCCAGGTAGGGACAAACCTGATAAGCAGGGAGAGAGCCCATCAGCCAGAAAAATTTGTAATCGTAGCAACCGATAGGCATTACGACCTAGCCTTATTAAAAGCGGAAAGGCTTTCTCAATATCCTGGTTTATATTTAGGCCGTAATACGCTCAAGGAAGGAGAGTCTGTTTCCAGCTTTAAGAGTTTGGATGAGGCGCAAAATCCGTACTCATTCATTCTTTATGGAGATGATGTTTTAAGCAATGATTTTACTATCCCTGCCAGCTATAGAGAAGCATACAAAGAAACAGAATGGGCAAGATTAGTCAAACATGGGGGGTCTTGCTTGCTGGAGTGCCGGGGCCGCATCCTGAATTATCATAAAATGGAAGAAAGAATTAAGCAAAGCCAAAAAGGGCATATAGCCACCTTTTTAAGGTTTTATATAGACGGCTATTATCTGAAAGGCAAAGAGGATCAAGCATTCGCCTCATTATTATTTTATGAAGGAGAAAGCGGCAAGCCGATATTTAAAAAACTGCCAAATGATAAATATGAATTTTCCGGAATGGGGTACGCGAGGCTGAAAACAAGGACTCTTATCGCAGTTCCTCATAATCCAGAGCATAGCGAATATAAAGAACAAACCGTTGCGTATATACTTGCTGAAAGGCCAATCAGGAGATTAATAGCTTCGGTTTTAAATTCCTTGCGAAGAGGATATGCTGATCTATCCGGCTATACGCATAATACGGCTTATTCTATCGTCGCTTCACCGCTGGCGTTTAGACAAGGGAACCGACATGATCCACTATTAAGCGATAGGTTAGGAACAGGGGGAAGTGAAGATTCGCTAAATCGTTTAAGTGGGGATACCGCCTGGCTTGACGAACTCGGAGGCGCATCGATATTTACACCGGTTCAATTAAAATATATCCTCAGGGAAGGAAGAATTCGCTTCGGAAGTCACAGGCGAGAATGGGTTATTCAAATATTAAGAGATTTTGCAAAAAGAAACTTAATTGACTACGCGAAGGAGATAAGAGGGGCTGTATTTAAGTACGGAGAAGGTTTTGTTGATAGCGTGCTTGACTTTTTGGAAGACCTAATATTAGTCATGAAACAAGAAAACATGCATTGTATTAGCAAGGCAAGGTTAATGGCGTTGGCAAAACCACAGATTTTTAAGAAATATATTCCACAGCTAAGCAGTTTTTTGGAAGATGAAGAATGCAGTATCAATAGAATCGCCTCATTGCTACAATTTCTACTATCGCAGAAGAAGATATTATGCCTGAGAGACAAGAGGGGAAGCAGGGTCAAGCTATTTGACGCTTACGTTAATATAGTACCTTTCGTGGCAGGCAATCCCGATGATCATTTGGTTTTGGGAATTTATCCCAAAGAAGAATTAATCAGTAAAGAAGGAAGGCGTATCTCTGACTCTCACCTTGAGGGCGCATTAGGCATAATTGGATTTTATGTTACAAAAGAGCACATTGTGGTCGATGCTATCCAGAGTTCAGCGTATCATCAACTCACTAATTCCTTAAGAAGGGAATTATGTCATTATATGAAAATCGGTCTTTTATGCCTGGAAGACTGGGCAATTGAACGCGGGTATAAAAAGATATATGTCACGACCTCTGGTTGGCAGCTTTGTTTTTATGAGAATGAAGAAGCAGGCGATGAGAGGCTGAACCGAGAGCTGGCCGAATATCTTTATGACCGGGTTACTGTAAACTTAGGGTACAGGCGCTCACCAAAAATAATTAGCAATCATACTTCTTTGCGTGTCAAGAAGTTAATAAATAATGATCTCACAATTAGGTTCCGAGAGCTTATTGAGTTATTTAATTCTGCCTCGCCGCTGGCGCGTTCAGCCTTCCGCAATCAGTATTCAGCTATGAGTTTTGAGCCTGTCGCTATCCAGTATCTCGCGCCTGAGATAAAAGACAGTTCCTCTTCTCCATCGGATGGTTCCGCATTAGAATACGCTCTTAACAAAGTAAAAGAAACAATCTTCCCCTTGAGAGGAGCATGTGGTTATAGCTATATTTTAAAAGCAAAAGTTAACCCGGAGATTACCCAGCCAACATGGTCTGTGTCCAGAAATCCAGGATATTCTACTAACTATGCAATGGATGTGCCAAATAATTTAGATCCCCGGGAAATGGTTGAATTTATTTTTCAAAATATTCATTGGTATTCTAAAAGCTTCGTTAGAAAAATTAGGGATTTATTGAAAGAATTGGAATCCAAAGGATTTTTGTCGGCCGACCCGAAAATATCAATTATTGGTATGTTCGCGGCACTTGACAATTTGCCGCCATCTTCATGGTTAGAGTTAGAGAATCGGGGTAAAATTACCAAAGTCCTGAAATGGAACAAGAATATCTCTGTTACAGTATTTATGAACCACATCTGGACTTGGGATATGTGGATTGATAATTATCTATATTTGTCTTGGAATGGGGGCGCGGCGATTAAAGTTTGCCAAGCCAATTCATTAATTAGATTAAATAAGCTTCCGGTCAAAAGGATATCGCTTACTAAGTTATTTGACCCGCTTGTTACTTTGGGATGGAATGATTCTCATAATGGCTTAACATTTGTTTTGACAGATGAATTAGCGCGAGAGTTAAAGAAAAATGGTTTTGAGGATTCAGCTAGTATCCCTAATGAGAATACGGCTTTGCAACCGAACACGAATCTTCGGGTAATCTCAAAGTCAGAATTTCTTGTGGAATCCGCACAACAAGAAAGAACTCTCCTTGCTACCGCCTCGCCGCTGGCAGTTACCAGGATACAGGTAAATCAACGTAAAAGCAATAAGTTAAGAAATATCCTGGATCTGGGAAATGAAGGATTTTTTGACGAGGCTCTTAATCTATTGCCAACATTTGCAAAAATAATAATTGTTTTAAGCGAAAAGGGCATAAATCTTAAGCGCTTAGCTTCGATATTTGGGTTTACGGGCCACGCTATATATATAATATATATGAAAGCCAAGAGCAATATTGAAGCAAATATCGCAATGCTAAGAACAGGGGGAGGGACCTGCCAAACTATAAGAGATCGCCGTACTGCTCGCTGGCAAAAAGTCATTGAGCTATGTAAAGCAGACCGTTTTCTAAAAGAAATGCTTCCTTTTTTGGATGAGGCCACAACCATAGAGTTGCCGGATGATCCTATTGTTTTTGAACCTGCACCCGAATTAGACAATGAGGCTACCATTCTTGCGCAAGAAATACTGACGGGAGCTTTTAGCTGCGGGGATGGGAAACCCGAGCAAATTATATTGCAAGAAATTCTAGCCGGACGCTTAGAGCCCAGATTCTTGCCTGTTGAATTGCATTTAGGCTCGGAGGAGGTAGATTTATTGCTTGGTAACCAAGATATCTTACCGATGCGTAAAGAAAGCCTAATGCAGAGTCTCTCTATAAAATTTCAGCTAAACCATGAATATTATAGCAAAGTTATTAGTTCGCTAGGCCCTTTAAAGATAGCACAGGCAATATTGAAGTTTCTCGGCCAGAATAAACCCCGCTCATTATACATATACAAACAAAGAGAAAGAGGCAATCCTTTGCAGGAATTACTCGAATTGATGGACGCGTTTGAGGATGAGCCCGAAAATTTCTTCGCCTATTCAGTTCCTGAATATAATGAACCTACCAACGCCTCGTGTTTCATTACAGATTGCGATGAGAGGGCAAGGTTAGTAAGACTAATCAATCAATTAATGGCAAACAGAGGATGGAATGAAGATATTGTTCACGAAAAAAGCGGACTGGAGCTCGCGGATATATATGGAATACTTCACCCGGATGAAAGAGAAAAAAAACGCCTAGAAATTGCATATGTAGAGCAGCTTGCCCTTACTTTCTCTATACAGCCTTCTGCTTTAATGGAGAGTATAAAGTCGTCCGCTTCGCCGCTGGCTTTGCTTAGAGTTACCTTTTATTCCCTGCAGAGAATTCTAAAGAAAGTTATAAATTTATACTTTAACTCCAAATTCTTTGAAACTAAAAAATTGTACGAGAAGCTAGGCATAAAAATATTCCATCGAATATTTAATGACCCAGATAAACATCGGATTTCTCGTTC
>JAHFFQ010000035.1:0-7428 GCA_023247875.1 Candidatus Omnitrophota bacterium
CATCCTTAGCTTCCGCAATCGGGATGAGTTTAAGACAAGCAACCATGGAATCTTTTGTAGGGGCTTATTCTTTTGGTATGCCTCTGGGGCGAGCTGACAGAATTTCTTCATTACAGCTCCTGCAATATACAAATGCCCTTAAAAGCAGGGCTTCTCAGGCAAATAATGTTAATAGAGGTGGCTTCACCGGGGCTTTAGCTGATTTTGCGGTAGATGCTAATCTGTCAGCTGCTTCCAATAGTTTGTTAGGTACAGTAGCTCAAATTAAGCCTTTACGCGATTTTATTGGTATTGCTCCAGAAAGGCTTATGAAGACTTATGCACCTGGAATACCTTATACGCTTCAATATAGCCAGGAAAGGCCCGGCTCAATGAATTATAGTGTGGGTTCATATTTAACATATCCATATCCTTCGGCTTCTATTAAATCTAGAATAAGAGATAAATAGTGTCCAATCTGTAATATTTTCTGGATAAAGCTGTTCATATTGTCCAATCTTATAGTAGTCGTGTGGGAGTTGGCTGAAATCGTCCCGAATCAGAGAATCCTCCTTTAAGCCAACTCCTTTTATTTTTAGGAACGTTTCTTACCCAAAGCAGGGACGTTTCTGAATTCAATCGGAAAACTGTCCCCAGAAGAGAATGCTATTGGGGTAATTTTGGATACAAGAAAGGTCCCAATTGAGGTCAAAAATCCACTTTATACTCGCTTTATTAATAGTATATTATAATATGAAAGCGCTCTCTTTTTAGGCGGAATTTTGCTTGACAAGCACAAAATTCCTGTGTTATACTTTGAACGTAATAAGGTTAGGTAACGAAAGGGCAAACCCAGAGTAATCGGGGGGCGCAAAGCCACGGATCCGAAAATCAATTCAAAAGCAATAGGATAAGGATAGCCGGGCTGCCGAATATCAGTACAAATTAGGATATTTGACAACTCGGTTTTTATTTAATATCTTATTAAGAAGTTTCAGAAACGTTTTATTAAATTAAACCAAATGTCCTTAAACAGAACAAAGATCATGAAAGCGTCTGCTGGGGTAAGGGGAAAACTATTTCTTGCCTTTTATATATTAGGTAATGACAATGCATAAAAACCCTGAACAGGAAAAGAGAACCTTTCAATCCAGTTTTAAGGCCTGGATCAGGATCGTAGCTTTCATAGTAGTTGCGATCTTTCTCCCGGAACAGGTAGCGCAAGCCGTAGAATATGACTGGCGGGTTCTCTGGCACAAACCCGGCTCATTAACTCCCTACTCACCAACCTTAACAAAAGACCCGCGCCAGCTTGACATACCGGTTGCAATAAGAAATATTCTTAAAGACATCTCCGGAAAGCCCGTAAATGCAATAAAAATCTCGCCCACCCTAAGCATTAACTTAGATAAACCTCTGAACATCTCTAAGGGTAGAATTGAAGAAATATATAATTGGCTTATAGGCAAGCCGTGCGGTTCAAAAGCGCTGTATGATTTTCTAGCATACAAAGGCATCCCTGTGCAGGAACAGGATATTGCGGTAATGGCCTTAACCGTGGATATCTTAAACGGCGTAATTAAACCGGAAGGCAACCCTAAAATTATTAAAAATTCCCTTTATTCTTTATCTCAAACCTCTGAATTCTTTGGTTTAAAGCTTTATCCTGTCAAACTCCAAGCCCCAAATTCGCAATTCCTGGCTACCATAGTGCCCTTTGTTGCTCACCTAAATAACGATCATTATATTTTAGTCACCCGCGCAACTGATGAAAAAGTCTATTTTGCGGATAATCACAAAGAGGAATTTCTCTCAACGCAGAAATTCCTGGAGGAATTTAGCGGATATGCTTTGGTTAACTCTGGGCTTTTAACTTCCGGTTTCCAGCTTTTATCCGACAAAGAAGCTAAGAGCGTAAAAGGAGCAAATGATGATTATTCTTCTACTTTCGAATGGATCGATGGAGAGACCAGTTACGGTATAGATAGTTATTACATTCCCGCAGGCCTGTCTATGCCTCAGATGCCCGATTTTACCTCTAACAATATTACACCTTCTTACTTTTTTCTGGATAATATGTATGCCAGTAGGGCAGGCTTTATGCAGGCGGTTAATGGGATGTCGGGAGACTACATAAATCCTACCGGTATTGCTTTTACTGCATCAGGCGTTGACGGCATAGCTACCGGTATAACCACCGTTACATTCAACCGCGGCTTAGACGGAACAATGTGGGCTGCTACAGGTGTTCCAAATCTGAGATATGGAGATACCTATGGCGGTATAATACCCCCATTTGTAGAAAAGCGCGATGCAGATAGAATGAATATTAAGCCCGGTCCTGTAGAAAATACCGCTTATGTGTCTTTTGGCGGGTCCGAATGGCTTGCCAATAATACCGCCTACCAGAAAAATGATTTTTTAAATGACAATATGGCAAAAATGATTGATTCCGATCCTAAGGCGCGGAATCAAAGCACTGATTATTTTGTAAAGCACGCTGACCAAAAAGCAATTGCTCCCGGTTCAGATTACATAAAATACGATTACGGGGTGGCAAATATTTCGAACGATGTAACAGCGATTATCGTTAATCAAGAGCATCCTTTTGCGCATTTTAGCTATGTTACCGGCGCCTATACGAAGCCCGGAGATACGATAAATATATTTGGCGAGCAATTTAGCGGTATAGGAGTTGATCCTGCGGCAAGGAATTTAGTCTATAGCGGCTATAACGGAGAAGCCAGATTTATGATCTCTCCGGAAGGAAATATCTGGTTTCATCCCGAAGGATCAGGTCAGATCAGCAATTTCCCCAATAGATCCCTGGCTCCGCTTATCAGAGGGCTTAATTGGTCAGGCAGCAGCCCGGAAGCCGCGCTGATCAAGGCCTCAAAAGGATATGGCGCTTCAGGCGGTATAATAGAGGGTTTTGCTAGCGATGTCAGGCGGTTAGTTGACCCTAACACCGGAAACGCTCTATTTATCGGCGCAGGAACCTCTTTAATATTTGCCCCGGGCCAGCAAGCCGGGGGGAAATTAGGGGAAGGAAGCGGCTATTCTAATTTCTCGGATGGTAATTTAAATGAGGCAAAATACAAATTCGCCTCCGACCTTGCTGTCAAAAGCATAGCTGGGTCTGATGGCCTAATCCTTTCCAGCATTAATTTTCTTACCCCCTCCGGCGCAATATACAGCATGAATAACGACGAATTCCTAAAAGTAAATGCCCAGATACAAAGAGGCGATAACGCAGCCAGAGAAAACTCTATTAATCAATTAGTCCGCGGCGAGACAGAGCCAGTTATAAATTCAACAGTTATTACCGCTGCGAAAATCATGCACCAGAATATGACCGAAAAGGATAAAGCCGGCAATACAATTACCGCCCAGGCAGTTGCCGGAGAAAGTGGCATGCATATCGGTTGGGAGATTGCCTCCGGCTCAATGAATATTGCTCAAGGGTTGACCTATGACGTAATGGACCTCAAGAGAAATGTCCAATATGAAGCCGGAAGCAAGGTTATTGATATGGGTAAAGGCGATACTTATACTTACAATTACGGTTCTAACGCCCTCTGGGGATATGTCCAGCCTGGACAGCAAGCGCCCGGTTACTATAACCTTTCCGCGGACTTCAGTATTAATAACTACTTATACAAGTCCGCCCACGACAGAAACGGCAGGATCCAAGGGTTAGAGGGCGATAACCTGCATTTAAAGATAACTTACGGCGCAGACGGCATAGGCAAGTGGGAGAACCTGAATAAAGGGTTTAGCGGCAAATATTACAGCGGAGATTACAGGGATCAGAAAGTCACCGGTGTTACGGCTCTGGAAACAGACAAAAACGGAAGCCTGCTGGCTAAAATACAGGCAAAAGGCCAGGTAGCTTTTCAGGATAAAGAGGCAATAGGTTTTAATGCCCATCCCAATGAAGGTGCCAATTGGGATCGTAAATTTGACCCCAATGCGCCAAAATCAAAAGACACTAAACACGGGCTTAGCGCCGGCGCTCAACCGCTCGGCGAGACCGCGGCAACAATTAATCCTTTGGAAAAAATAGCTACTGCCGGAGAACAAGGCATGCATACCCTGTGGGATCCGATACAGGGGACCTTTGATTTGGGCCGCGGGTTAAGTTACGACGTCAACGAATTAAGAATGAATGTGTTGTTTGGGGAAGGCGCAATGACCCTTCATCCGGATAATTGGGTGGCAGGAGATTATTATAAATATGAATATAAACAGGGAGCCTTCTGGGGCTATGCCTATAAGGGCCAGGAAAAGCCTAATTTTTACAATCTTTCCGGCGAATTCAAAAGGGAATACATATCTTACCGTTCCCCCCAACTGAATGAGAGAGGCAATATCCAAGGATACGACCTGAATAACCTGCATACAAAGGTTACCTTTGACGGAAGCGGCAAATCCACATGGGAAAATTTACAGCCCGAATCGGCTACCTGGGGCAAGTATTATACCGGCACCAAGCAGGAGCTTGTTACCGGAGATATCATCGGTTTAATGGCTTATAAAGGCAGCCTGTTTTTCACTGCTCCGGCAGATAGTAAATACGAGGCATTAGCTAATGAATTACGACCGATTTTACAATCCAAGCCGGTAGCAGGCAAGAGCGGCGCCAAAAAAGAGAAAATGGATGTAGCCGCGGCCAGAAACGTATTGGCTGCCAATATTACTCCTCAGGGTAAGATTGCCATGGCTATAGCAGGCCCGGAAGGTATGCATATCGGAGTGGATTTGTTAGCCGGCTCAATGAACCTGGGCCAGGGTTTATTCTACGATATAACCAGGGAAGGCAGGACAGTCAGATTTGAATCCGGAAAATTGGAAATAGATAATGTAGGTACCTACAATTTTAAGGAAGGTTCCACGGTCTCTCCAGGCACCCCTGACTCCCCCCTTAAATTTGACGGCATCACCCCGCCGTTTTCAATGGAGATACGCCGAGCAGGGGCATCTCCGCAAAAACTGAAAGAGGCGCTGGCTAAGAAGATGGGCGTGGACATAAAAGATATAGGAGAGTTTAAGCATTTATGGGGAGATATGTATCAGGCAAAAGTAGGCGGGAAAATTCAAGTATTTAACAAGAGCCTTTCAATATTAAAACCGTATGAAGAATTCAGATTTGCATATACTAAGGGAGGCAAGATAAAGGGGATTTATGAGCGCATGGGAGAGATCCCCCTGAATGCAATAGATGAATCCAGTCCTTACAAGGTAGTTTATAAAGCGCTTAAGAAACTCAGTGATAATAATGAAGAATGTTCTCCCGATAATATAAAAAGAGAAGTTTATGCCGCGCTTGGTGGAAACGCTGCTGCAGGAGACAGATTAATAAAGAGTTGGATGAAAGCTGAATTTCGCGACCTGGTTAATATTAACCAGGGGCAAGGAACCGGTTTAATCGGCGCTCAGGCTTGCGTATACTGGCATACTATGTTGATTATGTTTGCCGAAGCATTCGGCTATTCATATGGGGCCGTAAAAAGAGATAACGACCATATGCTTGCATGTGATTTGTCTTCGATAGACCCTAAGACAGGCAAACCGGAACTTATTGATATTACTGATCCCAAGCCAGATTATAAGGGATATAAGTTTGATTTTGGAGCAGATAATAAAGGTTACAGCGGGTATGGGATGCTCTGCCAACAGGAGGCGAATCTTGAATTGGAGCGTAAGAATCTTTCCGCTGCTTTAGCATTGGCGAATAAAGCATTAAGCGTCAATGGCGGCGATCCTACCCCTGGATTAGCCGATACTTTTAATAATATTGCTAACGCGTATGGCAAAGCAGGCAATTTTGCTGAAGCATTAGCCTGCTACAAAACCGCCGCAGAGTTATTCACGAAGAACGGAGAGAATATTTTGGCTGGCCAGGTTGCTAAAATAGCAGCAATGCTTGAACAGAATATCAGCAATCCCACGCTTTGCTATAATGCCGAGGAGGGTGCTTATAAAGTAATGCAGTCTGGCATCGCGGTTGCCTCAAGGGTTACGGAGCGCGAAGGTTTTTCAGTGCCTATGCCTTTGAGCGGGGACATGGATTTCTTTAAGGGACTGCCCCCCGGAATGGAGAAGGAAATAACCAGTAACGGCGTAAGAATTTTTAAGAATATAGACGGTAAGAGGTATGATCTTGTTCCTCTGGACTTGCCGGCAAATGTTAAATTTGTAATTGTAGCTCGTGAAGAAGCAGGCAAGGCTATCTTTTACGGCATAGACGCTACTGGAAAAGAAGTTGATTCGATATCGGGTAAAATCGCCGAGTATTCTGACGGCGAGAAGAAGCTTGGGATGTACATAGAGATCAGCGCAAATACAAAGCCGGAATATTATATAGAGAGAAATGGCGAGAGGTACTATCATCGCGCAAATTATCTCAGTGATGAGAAAGATAGGGAAGGAGCCGAACAATTTTACCGTGAGTTTAGCCTAAGGTATAGAAGGATTAACACCGACGGAACGAGCGACAACGCAAATGCCGTGGTATATATTAACCCTAAGGGCGAGGTAGTAAATGATATAAGCGAGGTAAAGAGTAAAAGCAGCCAATTTAATAAGGTTTTTGCAGAAGATAGCGTTATGGGTGAGTGGGGCAAAGATGTCGCCACTAAGAATATTAATGCCATAGCCAATCTTAAGCAACTGGCGGCAGCCGAAGCGCAGCGTGGTGAATACGGGCCGGCGAGCATAGCTCTTGAGAATATCGGAGATAGGGAAGGGGCCACAAATTATTTTTCAGCGTTAAGGGAAGCGCTTATCGATTCTCTAAAAAGCGGAGATTTACATAGTGCCAGACTTTTTGGCAGTGATCTTAACGGCGCCTTCTGGAAGTTCTTGGCTAGCGAAGAGACAAGAAAGAAAGTTTCTCCCGCAGAAGGCGGCAGCGGTACGGATAAAGTGGCTGAGTTGGTAAGCAAACTTAATTATCAAGACGCGGCTTCGGCTATTGAAAAGAGCCTGGAAAAGTATGGGATAGCTCCGGGAACGCCTAGTTTTGAGCGAATAAAAGAAGCCACCTTAACGCAGTTACAGATTGCCCAATCTAATAAAGATGCCGATATCCAGAGCATAGCGCAGAAATATTCTATGCTTGCCAAATTTATAGTGGATCCTATTTCAAGCGAACGTGCATTGGCAGATAAATATCCTCAAGGAACGTGGAGCGGCGGTATACGTTCACTTCTTAATTTTGATTATTTTAAGGTCGAGGACGCAGATTGGCCGCGCGCAATCTATACTTTAAGCCTAGACCCACTTAATATTGAATGGTCGCCAAGAAGATTAGATTCTGATTACATACAAACATTATATAACATAAATAAAGATGCTTTGGTAAGTATCGCCTCACCCATAACCGCGCTATTGGGAGCCAGGGATAATCCTTCTCTTAGGGGAGATTTAAATTATGCCTTGGGAACC
>JAHFFQ010000035.1:7528-11327 GCA_023247875.1 Candidatus Omnitrophota bacterium
AATACAGTAAGAGAGCTTGCTTTATTTAATAATTTTAATACAGCGGTAGATGCGGCTACGGGTAAAGCGCAAGGGTTCGGAGGCGTAGCGGGCTCTTGGGCATCTCATACTCCTGAGAATTTGTTGTGGGCTACCGGGTTTTCAACAATCTCAAAAATAGCACAATTAGAAAGAGCAGGAAGCCTTAGAAAAGCGGCAACCGGATGGGAAGCTGAAGCGAAACAAGCCACGGTTGAAGGGGCTGAAGCAGTCTCATTCGAAGCAACAGCTGGAAAAGTATCCGGAAAGATGTCGGAGTTAGGTTTGGAATCTTCTGCTCAAGCTAACAGGCTGGAAAAAATTTCTTCCGAGGTTTCCGGTAAATTGGCACAAGCGGAAACAGAAATGACCGTGGGAGAATTTATTGCCAAGCCCACAGAACAACTAAGGGCAATTTCAGGAGATCTGGTTAAGCAGCAAGAGCTGTTGCAAAAGATGAAGCTAACGGAAGAGATCACGGGTAAAACCTTTAATCAGGTTTCTGAAATATTGGGAGGCATTGATAGTAAAGTTCTAAATATAGCCGCAAGGTATAGGGTTTCGGCAGAAGAATTAAGTAATATAGGTAAGATCATAGAGCAAGGTAACGGCAGGTTTGCCAGGGCTTTTTATACCGCTTTTACGGAATATCCAGCAGCCACTTATTTGGCTGCCGGGGTCGGGACAAGTTTTGCGGTTAATACGCTGGGTAATTTCTATAACAGCCTGGATAAATCCTTTACAGGATTAGGCAATGCATTAAAAGGAGCTTTTAAGTTATCAACCCTTGCCGAAGGCGCGCTGTGGGGTTTAGGCGCTAAGTGGGCCTTGGGGTCAGCCAATCTTGAGGGGACATCTTATAGAGAGAGATTGTTCCGGTGGTTAGAGAAAAGCGATGGCCCGGCGATCAGCAGTTGGGCTAAAACCAATCTTATCTCTTATAGAGTAGAAAAGGCAATGCTTGAGGGGTTGAATCCCAGCCGCATTTCACTCTGGGGCGGGCCGAGAAAATTCGCCTATGGATTTGGCGTGGGCAGCGTAAGCGGAGCAACAGGAGCATGGGTAGATGGCAAATCAAGGCCTGAAATATTGAGCGCAGCCTTGACCAGCGGGTTTACCGGAGGCGTGGCTACCTGGTGGCTGGGCAACCTATCCAGGAATTTCTATGATAATGTCCGCGTATTATCGGGAGAAGCAAAGGAAGTAAAACTCTTTGGCGTAGTTGATATGGGAAAAGCCTCCGGCATCAACTATATGGAAAAAGAAATTATTGCCAAGGCGCTGGAGTGGCCGGCGGTAAGCCTGGTAATGGGGACAGCCAGCACTAGTTTAAAGGCAGCTGCTTTGTGGTTGGCAGATTTTTCTCCGGCTTTGGTGAAGAAATTGCAGGACATAGGGGTAATCTATGGAGCATGGAAAGGGGAGAAGAAAGAAGATTTGGGGTATTGGTATTCCGTTGATAAAGAAAGCAATACCGCCCAGCGCCTTAGCTGGCAAAGATTCTGGTCTGATCAGTTAAGAGGAATGGTGGAGGCCCCGGCAACCGGCGCAAAGATAGGTCCGTTGATTTCTTTTGCCCAGGCAGCAAAAGATGTACTGCCGATTAGTATGAAGGCGCGGGCGACCTGGGTTGGGCAGAATATCAGAAGCTGGGTTTCTCCTTCGGGCAAAGCTGCCGAGAGCCTGGAGGCAATAGTGTTACGGCAAGCTAACGCACCTTCTAGATTAGTTTCTCTGTTGACAAGAAGCGCAGATAGTGTCGGGTTGCCACCCAAGGCTCTTGAATACGCATACGGATTAGGCAACTGGTCTTATAATATGGCATTTAAGGTCCCGTTGATCGTGGGGACCGGTGAGCAGGTGGTCAGCCTCTATGATTCCGGAGTAAAAAGCATTGTAAAAGGTGTGTTCGAATTAAATGACCAGGCAATTCACAATAATAATTTACAGGTCGGTTTATCTAAATTCCAGAGTGAAATTATCCCCTGGATGGGGTTATTTGCGATCAGGGGACCCTCGCAGGAAGCGCAGAATACCCTCCGTCATTTAGCGGCAGAATATAAGAACAATGATAAAAATAGCCAGGCTGCATCCGTAGAAATTATGCGCTTGATGCGCAAAACCGGGATGGGCCTGGAGGAATTAAGGAACAATTCCGAGCGTTTAGGCCAGGAGGAATTCAATAAAATAATCGAGGATGCCATAAAGGATGATTTAGGTAATATTAAGGCAAAGGTCATAGAGTTGGTTGGGCAGGATGTTACCGGTTTAAGAGGATTGGTATATGATTTAGCCAGGGAGATCGCCGAAACCAGGCCGGAAGGAGAGCGGGTTGTTACGGATATGGATATCGCTCAGGCAACCAGGCAGTTAATGCTGGAGAAACAAATGGATATTCGCGCCTTCTCCATTGAGAAGGCCAGGGATGAAGTAACTAAATCAGGCATAACAGATGCTGCTCAGCGGGAGGCTGAATTACGCAGGCTTCAGGAACACTATGAAGGTTATTATGAAAGCAAACCGTATGAATTCACCGTCGATAAGCAGGCTCTTTCCCGCGAATTAGCCGGCAACATCGATAGGCTTACGCAAGCATTGACCTCTATAAAAATAACAGCTGATGTGGATAAACTGCAGGGCTTGACTCCTGAGCAGAAAGTAGGAAGGCTGCATAGTCTTAGAGAATTTTACGAAGGCTCCGCGGGTGCCGAAGGCTATATTAAATATTATATTAAAGATAACCCCGGCCAATTTGAAAGGGAAATGGGCCTTTCCATAAATAAATTTGTCAAAGAAAGTTTCGGGGAAGGGTATGATCTTGGCAGGGTAGTTAACCTGGTAACTGTCGAGCATAACTTAGCTTCGCATATCGGCACGGCAATCAGGCAAGGCCGCGGTTTTACCACCGCAGAAACCATGTTTAATAAAACAAGTGCTGCCGAGTCCCTTTCTGATTTAATCGCCGGTGCCTTGCCTCAGGACCGTTCAGATGCGTATAGGGCATCAAATATCAAGGATTTAGATAAGCAGGTAAAGGATAAAGCCGGGGATATCGGCGAAACAACGTTTAGAGAGACTATCGGTCAGATAGACAGATCAGCCCAGGAAAAGGCAGCCAAAGAGCAAAAGCTGCTCGCAGATAAAGATCATTATGGAAAAACAGTGGCAGAGGTTTTGGCTGAAAAAGGCATGACCAGCAAGGACTTAGGTTTTGAATCCGACGATGCGCTGGCAGCCAGCCTGTATCAGAGGAATATAGACAGGATTGGACAGCAGGTAGCGGATCGGGCAAGGGAGATCCAGTTAAGCCGCAATGAATGGTTCTCGAAGTCACGCAAGCCCACAACCAGCGATTGGGATAAGGCCTATGAAGAGATATTAACCCAGCGCTTTGATAATGAAAAAGAAAGGGATTTATTCGCCGCGCAAAAGGCAGAGAAAGAAGGAGCGAAGTTCCCCGGCGCCTCCCTTGAGGATTTTTATAAAGGCTATTATAAGGACAGGACGGATGAATTCCTAAAAGATTTAATAAAAGAGTATTCCGGGGAACACCCGGGTTTGATTTTAGAAAACATAAAGCAGGGATCCAAGGTGAAGACAGAAGAAAAGAAGGCCCCTGATAATTTTTACACGAGAGAGGATATTCAGAATAAAGCCAGGGATGAATTTGCCAAAGAGAACGGCTTCCGGGATTATCAGCATTTAACAGCTTCCCTGGAGAGCATAACTCCTGATCAGCGGGCGATATTCGAACAGGTAACGAACCTTTCCCAGAATGCCG
>JAHFFQ010000036.1 GCA_023247875.1 Candidatus Omnitrophota bacterium
ACCCCCGCGAAAATTTATTTTAGTATATATTAGCCTTTGGCTCCTGTCAATTGATTATCATCTCCCCCTATAAGTCACCATAAATGGATTGCCGCAGGGTTTTTTTGCTGATATAATATTATGCTAAACTATAAGGAGTTATGATGTTCCTGGAACATTTTAAGATCACCGGCTCAGCAATGGCCCACATACTCATCCTGGGCGCTTTGGGTTTTATCCTGGTAAGGAAAAACATACTTTCGCATGAAGGGCTGGATGCTTTAAGCCGCCTGCTTATCCAGGTTATTTTTCCGGCTTTGATCCTATCCCAGATGCTTAAGCATTTCAGCTTCAGCCTTTATCCGCAGTGGTGGATCTTTCCGCTGATCAGCCTGGTGATCACTGTCTCCGGCCTGATCACTGGATGGATGCTGCTTAAATTCTTAAAGGCAAAAACGCATAAGCTGCAGTTTTTAAGCCTCGTGGCTTTTCAAAACTCCGGTTATCTTCCGCTGGCAATGGCAGCTGCGATGTTTTCGGGCCAGGAGGCCGGCAATATATTCATTTATATTTTCTTGTTTTTGCTGGGTTTTGACCTGGTGGCCTGGTCCCTGGGGCTCCATTTGCTTACTTATGAAAAAAAGGCAAAATTCCGGCTGGTAAGCATCTTCAGCCCGCCGGTGGTCGCGAATTTAGCCAGCCTGGCGCTGGTATTATCGGGCTTGAATAAATTTATCCCTGCCGGAGTATTCAGGCCTTTGGATGCGGTGGGGAACTGTACTTTGCCGCTTGCCATGATCGTAGTCGGCGGCAATGTCGCGCTGGCACAATTAAAGAATGTAGATAAGAAGATGGTTTTCTTACTCCTGCTGGGGAAGCTGATCATCCTGCCGGCGTTGGGGCTGGTTTTAGTGCTTAAGCTGGGCCTGCCTCAATTGCTTGGCCTGTTGATCGTCATGCAGCTGGCTATGCCTTCGGCAACCTCCCTGTCGGTAATTATCCGGCATTACAAAAGAGAGGATGCGCTTATCAGCCAGGGGATATTCTTCAGCCACATATTGAGCTTGCTAACTATACCCTTATTTTTAAGTTTGTATTTATCTTTTGCTGTGTTAAAATGAATAAATCTATTCTTACTAACCGCAAGGCCTACAGGGATTATGAGGTTTTGGAGTCCCTGGAGTGCGGCATTGAGCTTAAGGGTTCGGAGGTAAAATCCCTGCGAGCGGGCAAGATCAACCTGAATGACAGTTTTGCCCGCATTGATAAGGGTGAGGTTTTTTTACATAACGCGCACATCAGCCCATACGCGGAGGCCAGCTACCTGAATGTCGAGCCGGACAGGACCCGGAAGCTTCTCCTGCATAAGGGCCAGATCACTAAGATAGAAGGCAAGCTTACCCAGAAGGGCCTGACTTTAATACCGCTCAAGATTTATTTTAATGACCGGGGTTTTGTGAAGCTGGATCTGGCCCTGTGCAAAGGCAAGAAACTTTATGATAAGCGGGAAAGCGTCAAGCGCCGGGAAACAGACCTGGCAATGCGCCGGGCGATGAGTAATAGAAGGAAATAAGGTTGAGATCCTTCGGCCGCCACGGCGGCCTCAGGATTAATTTTTCAGGACACAATATTAAGAAAAATTAAAAATTGGGGGTGAAAGGGTTCGACTTGAGATAGTCGGATAAAAGCAGCATGCCGCGGACGCATGGTTAGCCGCGTTAACAATCCTTGCACAATCTAAACGCAAACAGACTAACGTCTGCTTCGGCACTTTCGTCAAGACTAGCATTAACTCCGCTAGTTCCAGCGGGAGTACCGACGTTCGCAGTCTCACCTCGCTAAACCGAGGTTGAGCCTCTCTTTAGGCAGCCTGCGGCCTGAATGAGAGCCTAAGCAGGCTGGTCCTGCCATGTGCCTTTGTTGGCAGGATGAGATCAAAAAAGGCTGCTTCTTACGCAATCCTGTCTACCGGAGTGCGTAGGGATAAGATTAATAGACAGACTAAGCATGTAGCGGCTTCTATCGGATTTCTTAAGGACGGCGGTCCGATTCCGCCCACCTCCACCAAAATTTCCGCCAAGGAAATTTTGGTGGATACTACACGAGCGTTAAACGGCACGACAAGTGCCGTAGCGAGTGTAGTATCTTTGTACTGTAAATATATGCAAAACAATAAAATCCTAAGATTATTTTTTATCTGCATCTCTCTGGCCATCTTGGTCAGCGGCTGCGCCACTGTCCCCACCGGAGAAAATATCCCCACTTATTCTATCGGCGGGGTAACTTACTATCCGCTGGTCAGCTTGTGCAGCCTGCGCGGGGTGGATATGCAGTATGATACGCTTTTGCGCACCGCTTACCTGAGCAAGGAATCTAATCGCCTGAACTTAAGGGCAGGGGATTCCCTGGTCCTGGTCAACGATAACGTAATGCATTTGAAGTCCCCTATAGATATCTATCAGGGCACGATCGTCGTACCCAGGCAATTCAAGGAGCAGATATTCGACGTATTATTCAAGGCGCCTTCAGTAACTTATCGTCGGCCGGGCACCGGAAAAATAAAACTCAACAAAGTCGTCATTGATGCCGGGCACGGCGGTAATGACCCCGGGGCCATAGGTAAGAGCGGGTTAAGAGAGAAGAATGTTAACCTGGATATAGCCAGGAAATTAAATACCCTTTTGAGGAGCGAGGGGGTGCAAACAGTGCTCACCCGTTCAAGCGACAAATTTATTCCCCTTTCTACGCGGGTAAACATCGCCAATAAATCAGGCGCCGACCTTTTTATCAGTATCCACTCTAATGCCAACCGCTCACGCTCCGTAAGCGGTTTTGAGGTTTACTATGTCGCTCCCAGCGTCAGCGACACCAAGAGGGCTGCCTTTACCGCCAGGAACGCCCCGCTCGATCTAAAGAACGCTGTTTTTTCCGGCAGCTCTCCGGAGCTGCGGTCTATTGTCTGGGATATGATCTATACGAATAGCCGGGCCGAATCGATAGAGTTATCGCATTCATTATGCAGGATCATGGATTCCTGTATCGACGCCAATATCCTGGGGGTAAAAGGAGCGCGTTTCCAGGTGTTAAAAGGAGTAAGGATGCCCGGGGTGCTGATCGAGATTGGATTTCTGTCAAATCCAAATGAGGAGAGATTGTTGAAGACCAGCGCCTACCGCCAGAAATTAGCTGAAGGGATATTGGAGGGGATCAGGGAGTATTCGCAGGACAAGGCATTGGTGGAGGCAGCTGCAAGATGAAATCAATAGGGGTTTTTGATTCCGGGGTAGGCGGGTTGACAGTGGCCAAAGAACTGATCAGCCAGCTGCCCAATGAAAACATAGTTTATTTCGGGGACACCGCGCGCGTGCCTTACGGGATCAAGTCGCGGGAAACAGTCATCCGTTTCTCCATCGAGAATATCCTGTTTTTATTAAAGCAGGATGTCAAGCTTATCTGCGTTGCCTGCAATACCGCATCCAGCTTTGCCTTGCCGGTGATCAAGAACCATTTCCGCGTTCCTATCGTCGGGGTGATCACCCCCGGGGTAAGGGAGGCGGTTTACGCATCCAAGAACAAGCGCATCGGGGTGATCGGGACCAAGGGCACGATTAAAAGCCGCACCTATGAAATAGAGATCAAGCAGCTTGATCCCAAAGTCAAAGTTACGGCAGCAGCCTGCCCATTATTTGTCCCTTTTGTTGAAGAGGGCTGGCTTAAGGGCGAGGTTGTTTTAAGCGTGGTTAAAACTTATTTGAAACCGCTGCGTGAGGCAGGTGTGGATACGGTGATCCTGGGCTGCACGCATTATCCGCTGCTGGCGCCGGTGATCCAGGAGGTTTTAGGCAAGGAGATTACCCTGATCGATTCCGCCAAGCAGGTTGCCTTTGAAGTTAAGAAAATCTTAGCCAGCGAGGATATGCTTCAGCGCTTAAAAGGCGGGAGGCACAAGTTTTACGTCAGCGATAACCCGGAATGGTTCAGCTCTTTAGCAGAGAGATTCATGGGCAGGCAATTAAAGGATGTAAGGAAGGTGGATAATGTATAAGTTAAAGGTTGAAGGGAATTTCAGCTCAGCGCATAATCTGCGGGGCTATAAGGGAAAATGCGAGGATCTCCACGGCCACAACTGGCGGGTGGAGATAACCGTGGAGTCGGAGGAGCTGGATAAGATCGGGATGCTCCAGGATTTCAAATACCTCAAAAAGAAATTGAACGCCGTTCTTGAGGATCTGGATCATAAATATTTGAATAAACTGGTTCAATTCAAAAAAATAAATCCCACATCCGAGAATATCGCCAAATATATTTACGACCGGCTTAATCCCCAGATATCTTTACTCAATTCCGTTACCGTCTGGGAGAACTCTACAAGCTCTGCCACCTATGAAGAGTAGAAGGCCCAAACAGGCGGTAGTGCTCTTGTCCGGAGGCCTGGATTCAGCCGTAGCTTTGTATTACGCAAAAGCAAAAGGGTATAACTGCCATTGCCTGATCTTTGATTACGGCCAGAGGCACAAGAAGGAAGTGCTTCAGGCGCAAAAGATCGCTAAAGCAGCCAGGTGTTCTTATAAAATCCTGAAAATAAATTTCCCTTGGAAGGGGTCAGCTCTTTTAGATAAGAAAATAAAGATTCCCCAAAGGACCGCTAAGGGCGTCCCGGTTACTTATGTGCCGGCGCGCAACATCATATTTTTAAGTTTTGCCGTTTCTTTTGCGGAAACGATTAAGGCCGGGGCGGTCTTTATCGGTGCGCACTCGCAGGATTATTCCGGCTATCCCGACTGCCGTCCGGAGTTCCTGAGCGCTTTTCGCAGGATGGCTAAGGCCGGCACCCTGGGAAGGTATGAGGTCCTGGCGCCTTTATTGCGTAAAAATAAATCCCGGATCATCATGATGGGGAAAAAACTTGGCGTGCCTTTTGAGTTGACCTTGTCATGTTACAACGGGGGAAAACACCCTTGCGGAAAATGTGACAGCTGCCAATACCGGGCCAAGGGCTTTAAAGAGGCCGGTGAGGTTGACCCTTTAATAAAATGAGCAAAGCCAAGATAGCCGAAGTTTTTGACAGCGTGCAGGGTGAAGGCATTTACCTGGGGGAGAAGCAGATCTTCGTGCGTTTCTTCGGCTGCAACTTAAACTGCGCTTACTGCGACACCAAGCTTGACCAATTCATGGAATATGAACCGCATGAACTTGTTGAGGAGATCAAACTTTACCGCGATAAATATCACTCCATCTCCTTTACCGGCGGAGAGCCGCTCTTGTGCAAGGATTTCCTGAAAGAGGTGTTCAGGCTTACCGCCAAAGGCGGCCATAAGCATTACCTGGAAACCAACGGTACACTGGTTGCCGAACTGGAAGAGCTCATCGGCAATATAGATTTCGTGGCCATGGACCTGAAATTCCCCACTTCAAGCGGAATGGGTGACCTCTGGGATACGCACAAGAAATTCTTAAAGGTCGCCAGCCAAAAAGAGGTATTTTTAAAGGCGATCATCTGTGAGGGGACCAAAGAGGAGGATTTACAGGTAGCGATCAAGCTGATCAAGGAGATAAGCCCCTCTAGCGTGCTGGTTTTACAGCCGAACAGCCATGAGGACCCGGTTTTTTTACATCAGAAGCTTTCTAAGTACAAGGAGATCTGCAAACAGGCTAAAGTTATTGCCTGTATAATACCGCAGATCCACAAGTTAACGGGGTTAAAATAAATGAAAAGATCAAGCTATGAAGGATTGCAGAAAAATATCCGGGAGCTTAAAACCCCGGCAATAGAGGTTTGGCAGAATCAGTATCCGGATAAGCCCTATACCATTAACCTGGATATCCCGGAGTTCACCTGTATCTGCCCCAAGACCGGTTTGCCGGATTTCGCGGTCATCCGCATCGAATATTCTCCGGCTAAGCTTTGCGTTGAGCTGAAATCTTTTAAGATGTATACCATTTTTTGGCGCAATGTCGGGATATTTCACGAGCATTTGATCAACAAGATGCTTGAGGACTTTGTGCGGGCAGTTAAGCCGCGCTGCGTAAAGATCACCGGGGTCTTTAATCCCCGGGGCGGGATCACGACCACAGTATCGCGGGAGTATAAAAGAAAATGAGAAGGATCAGCGCCTTAGAAATAAAAAAGGCAGCAGCAGAATTGGCAAGGCGAGCCAATTTTCTCCTGCGCAGGGATGTTTTGGCTGCTTTATACAGGGCTTACGTTACGGAAAAGACTAAGCGGGCAAAAAACATCCTTAAGGCAATACTGGATAACGCCGCTATCGCCGAGAAAGAGAAATTAGCCATCTGCCAGGATACCGGAATGCCGGTAGTTTTTGCGCAAGTAGGCCAGGAGGTAAGTATCTCCGGGGATTTGAAAGCAGCAATAAATAAAGGGGTGGAGGAGGGATATAAAAAATATTGCTTAAGGAATTCTATTCTCGGTGATCCGCTGGCCAGGGGTAAATCCGGATTTTCCCCTTGCCTGATCCATGCAGATATAGTCAAAGGCAATAAGATTAAACTGACCCTTTTGCCAAAAGGTTTTGGCTGCGAGAATAAATCGCAGTCAAAAATGTTCAGGCCTACTGCTGATATTGAAGAGGTCAAAGAATTTATCATTAAGGCGGTAAAGAGCGCCGGCCCTGATGCCTGCCCGCCTTATGTTGTCGGCGTGGGTATCGGCGGGACTGCGGATTATTCCGCGCTTCTTGCGAAAAAAGCATTGCTCAGAAAAATATCCGGTAAGGGTTCGGTCTTAGAGCGGGAGCTGTTAAAGCGGATAAATAAAACCGGCATCGGCCCAATGGGCTTGGGCGGAGCAAACACCGCTTTGGCAGTGCGCATAGAGAAATACCCTACGCATATCGCCGGATTGCCGGTCAGCGTAAATATCAGCTGCCACGCGTTAAGAAGCGCGTCAGTAGTTTTATGAGAAAGATAAATACACCGCTGGATTTAAATAAAATTAAATCCTTAAAAGCAGGCGAGGAGCTTTTATTAAGCGGAACAATTTATACTGCCCGCGACCAGGCGCATAAGAGAATGGTAGAGGCAATAAAGAAAGGCACTCATCTTCCGGTTGAATTGAAGAACGCGGTTATTTACTATTGCGGCCCTACACAGAGGCCAAAAGGAAGAATTATCGGTTCCTGCGGCCCGACCACCAGCTCGCGCATGGATGCGTTTACACCTTTGCTGCTTGTCAAAGGATTAAAGGCAATGATCGGCAAAGGCAAGCGCAGCCAGGAGGTAAAGAACGCGATCAAGAAACACAAGGGGATTTATTTTGTGACCTATGCCGGATGCGGGGCGCTTTTAGCCGGCTATGTTAAAAAAGTCCAAACAGTTGCCTATGGGGATATTGGCCCGGAGGCAATTCTAAAATTAGAGGTTAAAGATTTTCCGCTCATCGTTGCGATCGACGCTAATGGAGGGAGTATCTATGGTAAGGATTGACGGACGCGGTTTGGATAAATTACGCAAAGTTACGATAACCAGGAATTATCTTAAATATCCGGAAGGGTCATGTTTGATCGAGATGGGTAATACCCGGGTGATCTGTACTGCCTCGGTTGAAGAGAGTGTCCCGCCGTTCTTAAGGAATTCAGGCACCGGCTGGGTTACTGCCGAATACGGAATGCTTCCGCGCTCATGCCAGAGCCGCATCCCCAGAGGCAAGGACTCCGGCCGCACTTATGAAATCCAGCGCCTGGTAGGCAGGTCTCTTCGGTCAGTTACCGATATGAAATATTTAGGAGAGCGCACCATTTGGGTTGACTGCGATGTTATTCAGGGTGACGGAGGAACGCGCACCGCAGCCATTACCGGAAGTTTTATTGCCCTGGTAGATGCCTTGCAGAAGCTGAAGAAAGACGGCAAGATCGCTAAAGTCCCTGTCGGTGATTACATCGCCGCCACCAGCGTCGGAATCTTAGACGGCAATATGCTGCTGGACCTTTGTTACGAGGAGGATTCCAAGGCTGAAGTGGATATGAATGTGATCATGACCGGCGCAGGAGAATTCATCGAGATCCAGGGCACTGCCGAACGCAAGCCTTTTTCTAAAGAGAAGATGGACAGCATGCTGGATTTTGCGAAAAAAGGGATTGGTGAGCTCTTCAGCATCCAGAGAAAGCTGGTAGGGGATATATTGCAAAAATGACGCAGCTGGTAGTAGCGACAAGGAATAGGAAGAAACTGGCTGAGATAAAAGAGGTACTTAAAGGCCTGGATGTTAAGCTGCTTTCGCTTGACAGCTACAAAGCTGCTCCGCAGGTGCGTGAGGACGGCAGGAGTTTTCAGGAGAATGCCGTTAAAAAGGCAAAAAAGTTAGCGCGCTTTACCGGTAAACTTTGCCTGGGCGAGGATTCGGGCTTATGCGTGGATGCTTTAGGCGGTGCGCCGGGAATTTACTCCGCGCGTTTCTCCGGAAGAGACAAGAGCGACCTTAAGAATAATCTCAAGCTTTTGGAGATGCTCAAAGGCCTGCCTCTTACAGAGAGAAAAGCGCACTATTACTGCGCCGTGGCTTTGGCGGATAAGAAAGGTTTGGTGGGGGTAGTAGAGGGGAGCTGCTCGGGATTGATCGTCTTTGAACCAAAAGGCAGCGCCGGCTTCGGGTATGACCCGTTATTCTATATCCCGAAATACAAAAAGACATTTGCGCAGCTGGGAGAGAAGATCAAGCACACGATGAGCCACCGTTATCATGCCTTGAAAAAGGCAAGGCCGCTCATTAAGAGATATGTGGTTGGTTATTAGATTTGAGGACTTAAGGTACTGGGGTCTCGCAATGGAATGTCAGCCCAGTACCGCTTTACTGACTTAAAAATGTGGTAAAGCGGGGCGTGGCTCAGCTTGGCTAGAGCGCTTGCTTTGGGAGCAAGAGGTCACAGGTTCAAATCCTGTCGCCCCGAATTAAACGAACAGATAATTTACGGAACATAAGTGACGTAAATTATAGCGAAGCGTCTGTGAGTTTAATCCTTGCGAGTAAGTACGAGCAAGGATGACATATATGCGCCTGTAGCTCAATTTTAATGAGCACATAACTTACGAACACGATAGTGTGAGTAAGTTATTGTGCGAATTAATCCCGCCGATTTCTGGGGGGAGGATAGAAGTTTAATGCGCCTGTAGCTCAATTGGATAGAGCACCTGCCTTCCAAAGGAGCCTCTATGAGGAATTAAAACTCATAGAGTGCATGTGGCTGTATGCAAGGAAATCCTTAATTTCCGGGATCACTTGCAGGCAACCGTTAATTACAGGTAATCAAAATGCCCACGAAAGGAGGTGAAATTGCATCACACGAAAGCTAAAGCGGATATAGGTGTAGCAAAATGTATTGCTGATCTTGTTAGCAAAGGTTGTGTTCCCTGTATGCCTTTATCGGAACATCAGCCTTATGATATCGTTGCAGTTTTGGACAAAGGGTCAGTAGTCAAGTTACAAGTAAAGTATGCTACGCTTAAGAACGGAGCAATTGAAGTAAAGTTTAGGACAAGCTGGGCCGATAAACACGGCTCGCATACAAAGCACTACAGCGAGAGTGATTTTGATTTCTACGCGATTTATTGCCCAGAGAAAGACAAGGTAGTGTATGTCCCAAACACTTCAGACAGCCCAAGGATTATCCGCTTTGAAAAAACCCTGAATAATCAGGGAAAGCACGTAAAATGGGCAAGTGATTATCAGGTAATAAAACGAGAGTCCTCAGAGACTATACGCCACACACCTGTAAAGGTGAAGACATAGTCCAGACCGCAACATTGTTGTGGCCGGAGTAATCCGGTGCGGTAAGCTAAGCCGGTGGTTGGCCGTTCGATTCGGCCCAGGCGCATTAAATAAATTAAGAAAGGGCCTACTTGCTCGCCTATGCTCGCAAGTACTGCGCTAGATAAAATCTGTAAGGTGCTTGTTCGGCCCAGGCGCATAATAAATCTAAAATACGTCGGATCTTTATGAAGAACTGGAATAAGATTTTTAAAATCATAGCTGTGACAGTAACTATCCTCACTTTTGCTTACGCCTTTTTGCTTTTTGGCAGCAGATTTTTGCTCGCGGCCAAGCTCCAGTCCATGCTCGGCCGCAAGGTAAGCATAGAGAAGATCATACTTACGCCTCCGCTTAACCTGGAGATCAAAGGCCTGGATATCACGGGCCTGGTCAAGGTGGATTATATTTATATTTCTCCCAGCATTCCGTATCTTTTGACCGGGAAGCTGGCGTTAAATAAGGTGAGGATCATTCGGCCCAGGATAACCTCTGAAAGGAGCCCGTCTTTGGCGCAGCCTGCGGCTGCTAGTACTCCTGCGGTTCAGCCAACCCCGGTTCAGCCAAAAACGGACAAGCCGCAGGAGGCTGCAGCTCCAAGACCCACAAACGGGCCGCATATGATCATTAGAAGCCTGAAGATCAGGTCCGGGGAGATATATTTTATTGACCACACCTCGGATTCGAAAGCCGTCACAGTCGTGCTTAAGAATTTAGACGTTAACATAAAGAATTTATACTCCTATCCGGTTGATATGGTCGCTGATTTTCAGCTAAGCGGCCGCCTCCCCTGGCAGTCAGGGGAGCCCGACGGAAAGATCTCCCTGGAGGGTTGGCTGAATTCGCGTAAAAAGGATATGCTTGCCAACCTGAAGATCGAGAATATCGACGCCATTGCTTTTTATCCATATTATTCAAACTGGGTGGACCTGGAGAAGGCCCGTATCGAAAAAGCCAAACTGAACTTTACCAGCAAGATCATCGGTTCGGATAACGATATATCCGCGCAGTGCCATCTGGAATTGGCGGATATCGTGCGCAAGGTGCGGCCTCCCGAAGAGCCGCAGCAGAAGGCCGAGATGCTTACCGACGCGGTGCTGGATATGTTCAAAGCCATGGACCGGGGAAAGGTGGTCTTGGATTTTACCCTGCATACAAAAATGAACCAGCCGCAGTTCAGCTTTGAGAATATCAAATCAGCTTTTGAAGGCAAGCTGATGCAGGCCAGGGCCAGCGCCGGATTAAGGGCCCAGGATATGCTCTTGCTGCCAGGTAAAATGCTGCAAAAGGGATTTAAGAGCGGTGCGGATCTGTCTAAAGCTGTGATTGACGGTGTCTTTGCTTTAGGAAACGGCTTGAAAAAGGTCTTTGAGGATGCTATAAATAAGCAGACTGCGGAAGATTAGCTCTTTTAGAATACTAGAATAATGGTGGCTATAGCTCAATTGGTTAGAGCGCCTGACTGTGGCTCAGGAGGTTTGCGGGTTCGATCCCCGTTAGCCACCCCATT
>JAHFFQ010000155.1 GCA_023247875.1 Candidatus Omnitrophota bacterium
ATTCCGGAACCTTTTCACCGTGTCGGTCCCAACATCAAAATAATTGGCCCATGCCGGAATATCCTTGAAAGAGCGGCCGTTATCTATGACATAATCTTCGGCAAGAATCATCTCTATGCCCTCTTCTTCCGCAAGACGGATGATCTCTTTTGCCGCGTTGACGTTCTCTTGGGAGATCATAGACTTTGACATGCCTGCCTCAAAACCGGGATTCTTTGCTTTTAAGAACGGTAGTGCCGCTGCACCATAGACAAATATTTTATCCCCCTCCAGGAGCGTATTCCTGATAATATTCCTATACATCGGCAGTTTATCGCCCAATTTCGGCCCGCCGCCGATTACAACGGCTATCGGCCGCCGTGCTTCGCGCAGCGCCTTGGTGCCAAAGGAGTATTCTTTGATCAAGCCCATCCCGGCTACTACCGGTATGCCCTCTACTTCTCCGGTTGTGCTGCCTTGATCGCGGTGCATAATCCCAAAACCCTGCTTGACAATTATTACTCCCGCTTTAGGATTAGCCCGGTTTCTTCCTACGTAGGTCATCACGGCAAATTTATCACGCCCTGCTTTATCCTTGGCTTTCTCGAGCTTGGCGATATCAGGGTGTAACCGCGTATTCTCAAGCAGGATCACATCTCCCGGCTTAGCGTTAACAATGGCGCTATAATGTTCGGAAGTGCCGATCTTGCTTACAAATTTTATCTTTTTGCCCAGCTTTTCCTCAAGAATGGGAATAAGAAAGCTGGCGCTTTGAGGCCCCTTCAGGTTTGTTTTCTTCGGCTCAAAATGCACCACCAGGACCAGCACCCCTTTATTGTCGATAACATAGCGCATATCGGGCATAGCATTATCTATCCTGGCCAGGCTTGTCGGCTGCCAAGTACCTGGGTCACCGGCAACCGCATTGTCATCATCTATCGGCAGGTTGAAATCCGGGCGCATATAGACGATCTGGTCGTAAATATCATTTTTTTCAAGTTGGTCCAGCGAGACAATGCCTTCCAGGGGATCGCGGGTATAAACTTTGACTAATTCAGGGAGTCTGTTTACCTCCGGCCCGATAGAAACCTCCACCTGCCTGCGCTCAACGTCGTTTAAAAGTTTTACATATTCATTATACGTGTTTTTTATGGTCATTCCTTTATGGTTCCCGCCGATAAAAAATTTCCTGTAAAACGGCCTGCCGGCATTCTTGGCATCGGCTAATTCTTGCGCGATAGCTACAATATTCCTTAAATTTTGCGCGTTCGTGCTTGCGCCGCCGATTAAAGCGCCATCCACATCTTCTAAAGCAAAGATATCTTTGGCATTGGGAACATCCACGCTTCCGCCGTAAATTATCCTTATTTTTTGGCTTGCTTCCCTGCCCCAGCCGGGGGTCTCTTTAATTACATTTCTGATCATGCTGTGTGTTTCCTGGATCTGTTCAGGAGTGGCTGTGCGGCCTGAACCAATGGCCCAGCGGGGCTCGTAGGCAATAATCGTATTGGATATCTGCTCCGCGTTTAATCCGGCCAGCCTTCGGCGCACTTGATCAGCCAATACCTTATTGGAGCTGCCGGTATCCCGGTCAAAGATGACCTCACCTACGGCGACAATTACATTACCGGTGATCTTGCCTTGGCTGCGTAATTTATGCGCTATATGCACCCGGTTATTAATATATTCATCGCTTTCTCCCAGATCAACTTTCTCCGAATGGCCGAACATAATATCATGCACCCCCACAGTCTCTACAGCCGTCTCTAAATCCGCAAACTCTCTTTCTCCGGCAATGCCCGCATCTTGCAGCATTATCCTCCCGGGGACTTTTCTTGCGGGGGGCAGGGCTTGAGCCTGAGGCAGCTCCTGTCCTTTAACCTTGGCTGAAACCAAGCCTATCTGCACCGGGTCGGGGATGAGCGCAAGCTGGACGAAATGCGTATTTACTCCATCTGCCAGGGTTGAAATGTCTGAATTGATAATTGATCTATCCGTATATGCTCCCAGGAAGAAACGCGGCCTCCAGCGGGACTTTAATTCCTGCCGTTTTGAACTGTCGGACATAATCTGCTTGCTTATTTCCAGCGCAAGCTCGTTAAATTCATTAGCGTCAACTTCTCCCCCTAAAATAATCCCGTCAACTTCATTAAAACTGACCAGCGCATTAATGTCTTTAAGCGTTTTCTTTTCATTGAGTTTGAGGAATACCCTCATTTTACGGGAAACCATGCTGCCTAACCCCAGATCATATTCGGATACCCCGGCTATATATGCGGCAATGGCATTCTTAATATCCTGCACATAGGCAACTGTCACAAGATTGTTTTCTCCGGAAACTTCCAGCGATATGGCAGTCTTCATGATGTCTTCCGGAGGGATATCTTTAAAGATTTGGGCAACCTGGCGGTTTATAGAATCCTGCACAGTTCCGCGGCGCAGGTCAAATTCATTTATATATATATTCAGAATCGGGAGGTTCAGGCCCAGGGCGCGCGCCTCTTTTAATGCCGCGTTGAGCTGTCCGTTTACATCAACCTGCTTATTTGCCGGCCTTATCCTGTTGGCATCCTCTTCCTGCGTACGGGTATATCCGGAGCCGATAATTGCTCCTGTAGCGCCTGATCTTACAAGCCCGTCAGCGCTCATTCTTCCGGTGAAAGCCCCTTTTTCATACACTCCTTCTTTCGCCACCAGATTCGGCGCGATAATTTCCGGGGCCTTTTCTAACTCCTTTAAATACAATCCCATCAAAAGAGCTAAATTAATATACTGATTATCATATCCGCGCTCATTGTCATACCAGACGCCTACGGAAACAGTGCCGGTTTCATTGTTAACATGGGTAAATTGCGGGTCAAAGATCCCCCCAAACTCCGCGCCGATGATCTCAAGGGATGTTTTAAATGAACCGAAACCCAGGACACCCTGGAGGCCGCCTTGGCCTGTTGGCAT